>NZ_JBEZYN010000021.1:0-130865 GCF_040638605.1 Streptomyces sp. NPDC026092 | reverse complement strand
AGCTTGGCGAGGAGCGAGTCCCACGCCGGGCCGATGACCGAGCCGGACTCCACGCCCGCGTCCAGGCGGACACCCGGGCCGGACGGCGGCGCGAACGTGGTGACGGTGCCGGGGGCGGGGAGGAAGCCCCGGCCCGGGTCTTCGCCGTTGATGCGGAACTCGAAGGAGTGGCCGCGCATCTGCGGGTCGTCGTAACCGAGTTCCTCGCCGTCGGCGATCCGGAACATCTCCCGCACGAGGTCGATGCCGGTGACCTCTTCGGTGACCGGGTGCTCCACCTGCAGGCGGGTGTTGACCTCGAGGAAGGAGATCGTGCCGTCCATGCCGACGAGGAACTCGACCGTGCCGGCGCCGACGTAGCCGGCCTCCTTCAGGATCGCCTTCGACGCCGCGTACAGCTGCTCGTTCTGCGCCTCGGAGAGGAACGGCGCGGGGGCCTCCTCGACCAGCTTCTGGTGCCGGCGCTGCAGCGAGCAGTCACGGGTGGAGACCACGACCACGTTGCCGTGGGAGTCGGCCAGGCACTGGGTCTCGACGTGGCGGGGCTTGTCGAGGTAGCGCTCGACGAAGCACTCGCCCCGCCCGAACGCCGCGACGGCCTCGCGGACGGCGGAGTCGTAGAGCTCGGGGACCTCTTCGAGGGTGCGGGCGACCTTCAGGCCGCGTCCGCCGCCGCCGAAGGCGGCCTTGATCGCGATCGGCAGGCCGTGCTCCTGGGCGAACGCGACGACCTCCTCCGCGCCGGAGACCGGGTCGGGGGTGCCGGCGACCAGCGGGGCGCCGGCGCGCTGGGCGATGTGCCGGGCGGCGACCTTGTCACCGAGGTCCCGGATCGCCTGCGGCGGCGGGCCGATCCAGGTCAGACCGGCGTCCAGGACCGCCTGCGCGAAGTCGGCGTTCTCGGAGAGGAACCCGTACCCCGGGTGGATCGCGTCCGCCCCCGAGTCCTTCGCCGCCGCGAGCACCTTGGCCATGTCCAGATAGCTGGCGGCCGGGGTGTCACCGCCCAGGGCGAACGCCTCGTCGGCCGCGCGGACGTGCAATGCGTCCCGGTCCGGCTCGGCGTAGACGGCCACACTCGCGATCCCCGCGTCCCGGCACGCCCGGGCCACACGGACTGCGATTTCGCCACGGTTGGCGATGAGCACCTTGCGCACGATGGCTCCCTCCTTGAAAACAAGCTGAGTTTAGGGACTACCGACACGGCCTTTCGACCCGTCCCCAGTGGTGAGCTTGCCCACACGGAGCGTGATACGAGGCGTTCGGGGTCATGAAATCCCTTGCCGTACCACGGTACGCAGGACTCCTCTACGGCACAGTAGCTCCGAGGTGTGGCACAGGTCTCTGTTCGGGCGACCAGTCGCCGATCAGGTTTCTTTGTGGAGTCCCTACGAATGGCGCAATGATTCTTTGCCCTGGGAAGGTCCGTCGCCGACCCTTGTCCGCGGGTTTACCCGGCAGTAGCCTTCGCGCAGTCGTTCGTACTGTCGGTAACAGCCGTATACAGGGGGTGGCCGAGGTGGCCCGCAGACCGATAGCGCTCGTGACGGCGGGGGTGCTGTTCCTGGAGGCGCCGGCCATCGTCGGGCTCAACGCCGTCATGGCCCGTTTCGTCGAGGCCCAGTCGATGTCCCTGGACGGGCTCGACCCCGACCACATGGTGACCGGGACGTGGGTGCTCGGCATCGTCTCCGGGCTGCTGCTCGCGCTCTGCGCCACCGTCGCGCTGATCGCCGGCATCCGCGACCGGCGCCCGGGGCGGGCAGGTCGGGCCCTGCTCGTCGGCTGCGCGGTCGTGCACGGGTTGCTGGGCGCCGTGACGGTCGGTCTGATCGGCTGGGGCGCCTTCGCGTTCATGACCGTGGTGCTCGGCCTGATCGTGCTGACCCTTGTGGCGTACGGCAAGGGCGCCGACACCCCCGGAGGGGCACCGGCGCCCGCGTGATCGGCGTACGTCCCGTCGTCAGTGCCACAGGTCCGTGATCGAGACCCCCAGCTTGCCGAGCAGCCTGCGCAGCAGCGGCAGGGACAGGCCGATCACGTTGCCCGGGTCGCCGTCGATGCCGTCGATGAACGGTGCCGAACGGCCGTCCAGGGTGAACGCGCCCGCCACGTGGAGCGGTTCGCCGCTCGCCACGTACGCGGCGACCTCGGCGTCGGTCGGCTCGCCGAAGCGGACCACGGTCGAGGCGGTCGCCGACTCGTAGCGCTTGGCGGCCGTGTCGTAGACGCAGTGCCCGGTCTGGAGGATGCCGACGCGCCCCCGCATGTCCTTCCAGCGGGCGGTGGCCTCCTCGGCGTCCGCGGGCTTGCCGAGGGCCTGTCCGTCGAGTTCGAGGACCGAGTCGCAGCCGATGACCAGGGCGCCGAAGACCTCGGGGCGGGCGGCCACGTGGGCGGCCTTGGCCTCGGCGAGCGCGAGGGCCAGTTCGGCGGGGGTCGGGGCGTGGACCCTGTCCTCGTCGACGCCGCTCACGATGACCTCGGGGGCGAGTCCGGCCTGCCGCAGCAGTCCGAGACGGGCGGGCGAGGCGGAGGCGAGCACGACACGGCGGCGATCAGGAGTCATGGGGGAAGCGTAGCCAGTACGGCCGCTCGCAGCGGCCAATCGGCCGACGCCCCGTCACTCAGTGGACGCCGACCACGAACATCGCCACCACCATCGCCAGGGCCAGCAGGATCGACGCGCGACGCAGCATCGCCTGCATGTCGCGCATCTCCTTCGGCGGCTCGTTCTCCGGGTCGGACCACAGCATGCGTCCGATCCTGCTCGTGCGACGGCCGGGACGCCTGAGTACTCGTACTCAAGCGTCCCGGTGCCGAAGAACTAGACGGACTAGTTGATCCCGGGTTACGGGGCGGTGAACACCCCCGCCTCGGCCGACGTCAGCGCCGCCCGGGCCGCCCGCTCGCCGTCCTCAGGGCCCAGCGGCTCGCGCGTGATCATGAAGCGGTAGTAGAGCGGGGCGGAGACCGCGCGCAGCAGCTCCAGCTCGTCCGTCTCCGGCGGGATCTCGCCGCGCGCCGCGCCCCGCTTCACCACCGGGGCCCACTCCTCCAGACGGGCCCGGTAGAAGCCGTTCAGCGCCTCGGCGCACTCCTCGTCGCAGGCCGCGGCCGCGATGACCGCACGGAAGACGCCGCCCATCCGGGGGTCGGTGAGCGTCCTGACGACGAGCGCGGCGTTGGCCCGCAGGTCGCCCGCGAGGCTGCCGGTGTCGGCGGCCGGCAGGGACCGCTCGGCCATGTCGCGCAGCAGGTCGGCGACGAGGCCGACGGGGGAGCCCCAGCGCCGGTAGACGGTCGTCTTGCCGACGCCCGCGCTCGCGGCGACATGGTCCATGTTCAGCGCGTGGAAGCCCGTGGCGGCCAGGGCGTCCTCGGTCGCTTCGAGGACGGCCCGGCGCACCTTCGCGGTACGGCCCCCGGGACGCACGGTGCCGGGCACGGCCGGCTGGCTCTCAGTCAAACGGGTCTCCTGTTCCATTAACGCCTTCGAGTCTGCTACGGTACGGGACATCTTAACGGAATCAGATTCCCATTAAGGGGTCCGCCGATGGTTGCCACCGATGTCCGGTCACAGGCCGGCACCCAGCCCGCCGCCCGTATGGACGGACGGATGCGGCTCGTCCTCCTCGTCCTCCTCGTCGCCCAGTTCATGCTGGCCGTCGACTTCTCGATCCTGAACGTCGCGCTGCCCGTCATCGGCGAAGGACTCGGCTTCTCGCTGGCGAACCTCCAGTGGATCGCCACCGCCTTCGCGCTCGCCGCCGCCGGATTCACCCTCCTCTTCGGGCGCGTCGCCGACCTCGTCGGGCGCCGCCGCCTCTTCCTCGGCGGCATGGCGCTGCTCGGGGTCTCCTCGCTCCTCGGCGGCCTCGCCACCGACCCCGCCCTGCTGATGGCCGCCCGCGTCGCCCAGGGCCTCGCCACCGCCGCCGTCACGCCCGCCGGGCTCTCCCTGCTCACGTCCTCGTTCCCCGAGGGCCCCCTGCGCGCCAAGGCGCTCGGCCTCAACGGCGCGCTCATGTCGGCCGGGTTCACCACGGGCGCGATCCTCGGCGGCGTCCTGACCGAGCTGCTCTCGTGGCGCTGGGCCTTCTTCATCAACGTTCCCGTCGCCCTGGCCGTCCTGCTCGTCGCGCCCGCCGTGCTCCAGGAGAGCCGCCCGGCCGTCCGCCCGCGCCTCGACGTCCCCGGCGCGGTCACCGTCACCGGCGGCCTCCTCGCGCTCGTCTACGGCCTCACCACCGAGCCCCTGGCCCTGCCCGTCGGCGTCGCCCTGCTCGTGGCCTTCTGGTTCGTGGAGCGCCGCGCCGCCTCACCCCTCGTACCGGTACGGATCCTCGCCCGCCCCACCGTCATCTGGGGCAACCTGGCCGGGCTCGTCGCCTTCGTCACCGAGACCTCGCTGGTCTTCCTGATGACGCTCTACCTCCAGGACGTCCTGGGCTTCTCCCCGCTCGCCGCCGGTCTGTCCTTCGGCGTGCTCGGGGCGGGCACGGTCATCGGCGGAGTCCTCGCACCGCGCTTCATCGGACGGTACGGCTCGCGGACCGCCCTCGTCGCCGGCGGGCTGCTCCAGGCCGTCGCCACGGTCTCCCTCTACGCCCTCGGCGACGACCGCAGCTGGCTCTGGCTGCTCCTCGCCGGCACGTTCGTCGGCGGTGTCGGCAACATGGTCGCCATCGTCGGCTTCATGGTCACCGCCACCTCCGGACTGCCCGACTCCGAGCAGGGCATGGCGACCGGCCTCGCCACGATGACGCAGCAGATCGGCATCACCATGGGCACGCCGATCATGAGCGCCGTCGTCGTCACCTCCGCCACGGTCTTCGACGGCATCGGCCTCGCGGTCCTCGTCAACGCGGGCATCGTCGTGGTGGGCGCGGTCCTCGCCGGGATCTTCCTGCGCCGCACGTGACGGCTCCCCGGGCACGCGAAAGGCCGGACCCGCGGGGGGTCCGGCCTTCGGCACACCGGTCGGGCTACGCCGGCCAGTAGGAGCGCGCCCACGAGCGCGGCCCCGGCCGGGGGCGTACCGAACGGGCGATGCGGGCCGGGTCCGACCAGCCCTCCGGCTCCTCCGGGCCGCTGCCGCCGGCCGCGGAGGCCGCGGCCGTCGCCGCGGCCCGGGCCTGGACCACCGCCAGTGCGGCGGCCAGCTCCTCCGGGGTCGGGTTTCCTCGTACGACCTTGATCATGTCGACTCCCTGAGGCCTAGAGGGGGATGTTGCCGTGCTTCTTCGGAGGAAGGGATTCCCGCTTCGTCCGCAGCTGACGCAGGCCCTTCACGATCTGCGGGCGGGTGTCCGACGGCAGGACGACCGCGTCGATGTAGCCGCGCTCCGCCGCCGTGTACGGGTTGAGCAGGGTGTCCTCGTACTCCTGGATCAGCCGCGCGCGCTCGGCGTCCTGGTCCTCGGCCGCCGCGATCGTCCTGCGGTGCAGGATGTTCACCGCGCCCTGCGCGCCCATGACCGCGATCTGCGCGGTCGGCCACGCCAGGTTCAGGTCGGCGCCCAGGTGCTTGGAGCCCATGACGTCGTACGCGCCGCCGAAGGCCTTGCGGGTGATGACGGTGATCAGCGGGACCGTCGCCTCGGCGTACGCGTAGATCAGCTTGGCGCCCCGGCGGATGATGCCGCCGTACTCCTGGTCGACGCCCGGCAGGAAGCCCGGCACGTCGACGAAGGTGATGACCGGGATGTTGAACGCGTCGCAGGTGCGCACGAAGCGCGCGGCCTTCTCGCTCGCGTTGATGTCCAGGCAACCGGCGAACTGCATCGGCTGGTTGGCGACGATGCCGACCGGGAAGCCCTCCACGCGGCCGAAGCCGGTGAGGATGTTCGGCGCGAACAGCGCCTGCGTCTCCAGGAACTCGCCGTCGTCGACGACGTGTTCGATGACGGTGTGCATGTCGTACGGCTGGTTGGCGGAGTCCGGGATCAGGACGTCCAGCTCGCGGTCCTCGTCCGTCGGCTCCGTCTCGGCGACCTCCGGGAAGGCCGGCGGCTCGGAGAGGTTGTTCGACGGCAGGTACGAGAGCAGGGACTTGACGTACTCGATCGCGTCCTTCTCGTCGCCGGCCATGTGGTGCGCCACACCGGACGTGGTGTTGTGCGTGCGCGCGCCGCCCAGCTCCTCGAAGCCGACGTCCTCGCCGGTGACCGTCTTGATGACGTCCGGTCCCGTGATGAACATGTGCGAGGTCTGGTCGACCATCACCGTGAAGTCGGTGATCGCGGGGGAGTAGACCGCGCCGCCCGCGCAGGGGCCGACGACCAGGGAGATCTGCGGAATCACGCCCGAGGCATGGGTGTTCCGGCGGAAGATCTCGCCGTACATGCCGAGGGCCATGACGCCCTCCTGGATCCGCGCGCCGCCCGAGTCGTTGATCCCGACCACCGGGCAGCCCGTCTTCAGCGCGAAGTCCATGACCTTCATGATCTTCTGGCCGAAGACCTCGCCGAGCGCGCCGCCGAAGACCGTGAAGTCCTGCGAGAAGACGGCGACCGGACGGCCGTCGACCGTGCCGTACCCGGTCACCACACCGTCGCCGTACGGACGGGTCTTCTCCAGGCCGAAGTTGGTCGACCGGTGCCGGGCCAGCTCGTCGAGCTCCACGAACGAGCCCTCGTCGAGCAGGAGCGCGATCCGCTCCCGCGCGGTCAGCTTGCCCTTCGCGTGCTGCTTCTCCACCGCCCGCTCGGAACCGGCGTGGGTGGCCTCGTCAATCCGGCGCTGAAGGTCCGCGATCTTGCCCGCGGTCGTGTGAATGTCGATCTCTTGCGGCTCTACCGACTCGGACATCGGGATGCGGCTCCCTGCCTGGTCACGGGGGTTCGTTTGCTACGAATGGGCTACTGCTCGGCTACTGACCCGTAGCGTATCGACGGCGATACGGTTCGGCACTGCGGTCTTTGCCACACCTAGTCTGGCTTGCATGACGTCCTCAGATGCCTCAGGAGCGCGGTGGTCCGACCTGGACCGGCCCCCGCTCAACGCCGCCGCGCTGCGCCGCGCGCTCGTCCTCCCCGACGGGCTCTGGACCTCGCTCGACCTGGTCACCACGACCGGCTCCACCAACTCCGACCTGGCCGCGCGCGCCGACGAGCTGCCCGAGGGGGCCGTGCTCGTCGCCGAGGAGCAGACCTCGGGGCGCGGCCGCCTCGACCGCGACTGGGTCTCGCCGCCGCGCGCCGGGCTCTTCCTCTCCGTCCTGCTCAAGCCGGACGTGCCCGTGCACCGCTGGGGCTGGCTCCCGCTGCTCACGGGCGTCGCGGCGGCGACCGGGCTCGCCAAGTCCGCCGGCGTGGACCTTTCCCTCAAGTGGCCGAACGACCTGCTGGTTTCGGTCGGGGGCGAGGAGCGGAAGGCCGGCGGCATCCTCGCCGAGCGGGCGGGCGAGGACGGGGTCGTCGTCGGGATCGGGGTCAACGTGACCCTGAAGGCGGAGGAGCTGCCGGTGCCGGGCGCCGGTTCGCTGCTCCTCGCCGACGCGATCTCCACGGACCGCGACACGCTGCTGCGCTCCGTCCTGCGCTCCCTGGAGCACTGGTACGGGAAGTGGACCGAGGCCGACGGCGACCCGGTCGCCTCCGGGCTCCAGGCCGCGTACGAGGCGGGCTGCTCGACCCTGGGCCGGCACATCCGGGCCGACCTCCCGGGCGAGCGGATCCTGGAGGGCGAGGCGGTCGCCGTGGACGGCGACGGGCGCCTGGTGGTGGCGACCGAGGGCGGCGGCACGGAGGCGGTCGCGGCGGGCGACATCGTCCACGTCCGCGCGTCCGCCTGAGGACGGGCGACCCGGGGGCGGGACGGCGCCGCCCCCGGGAGACCGTTCAACCGCCGGAACGGCGTGAGCTGGCACACACCTGTCGTATCGTGGAGCGCGATCCAGGGCGACAGATCGGCAGGGCAGTGGGCAGGGAAACGGCAGGAGGCGGCCGGTGACCGTCGACGACGCGCACAACGGCGGTGAGGCGGAGCCACCGGCCGAGGCGCAGCCACCGGCTGAGGCGGAGCCGGCGACCGGGGCCGAGCCCACCGGGGGCGAGCCGCCGGCGTACCCCACGCCGCACCACCACGTCGACCACACGGCCGAGCCGACCGACGACCCCCTCGCGATCCGCCTGGAACAGCTCATCCTCGGCGCGGACCGCCGCTACACCCCCTTCCAGGCCGCCCGCACGGCCGGCGTCTCCATGGAGCTCGCCTCGCGCTTCTGGCGCGCCATGGGCTTCGCCGACATCGGCCAGGCCAAGGCGCTCACCGAGGCCGACGTCCTCGCCCTGCGCCGCCTCGCCGGTCTCGTCGAGGCGGGCCTGCTCAGCGAGCCCATGGCCGTTCAGGTCGCCCGCTCCACCGGCCAGACCACCGCCCGGCTCGCCGAGTGGCAGATCGACTCGTTCCTGGAGGGCCTCACCGAGCCGCCCGAGCCCGGGATGACGCGTACCGAGGTCACGTACCCCCTGGTCGAGCTGCTCCTGCCCGAGCTGGAGGAGTTCCTGATCTACGTCTGGCGCCGCCAGCTCGCCGCCGCCACCGGCCGCGTCGTGCAGGCCGCCGACGACGAGGAGATGGTCGACCGGCGCCTCGCCGTCGGGTTCGCCGACCTCGTCGGGTTCACCCGGCTGACCCGCCGCCTGGAGGAGGAGGAGCTCGGCGAGCTCGTCGAGGCCTTCGAGACCACCTGCGCCGACCTCGTCGCCGCGCACGGCGGCCGGCTGATCAAGACCCTCGGCGACGAGGTGCTGTACGCCGCCGACGACGCGGGGACCGCCGCCGAGATCGCGCTGCGGCTGATCGAGACGCTCAGTCACGACGAGACGATGCCCGCGCTGCGCGTGGGCATCGCGTTCGGCACGGTGACGACCCGGATGGGCGATGTCTTCGGTACGACGGTGAACCTGGCGAGCCGGCTCACGTCGATAGCGCCGAAGGACACCGTCCTGGTCGACGGGGCGCTCGCCGAGGAGCTGACCCGGACCGGCGAGGCGCCCGTCTCGGAGACGCAGGCGGCCGAGGAGGCGGCCCGCGCCGAGAAGGAGGGCGAGCAGGCGCCGACGTACCGCTTCGCGCTCCAGCCGATGTGGCAGCGCCCGGTGCGCGGTCTCGGTGTCGTGGAGCCCTGGCACCTGACCCGCCGCCCCACCTAGGATCCCGGTGAACAGTCGTTAACCGGGAGGGACGGGCCATGTCCGAGCAGCGCTTTGGTGAATTCGTCGAGGTCCGTAGGCACGAGCACGTCGCCGAGCTGGTCCTCGACCGGCCCAAGGCGATGAACGCGGTCTCCCTGGACATGGCCCGCTCGATCAGCGCGGCCTGCGCGGCGCTCGCGGCGGACGACTCGGTACGGGTGACGGTGCTGACGTCCTCCAACGAGAAGGCCTTCTGCGTCGGCGCCGACCTCAAGGAGCGGAACTCCTTCACGGACGCCCAGATGGTCCAGCAGCGGCCCGTCTCGCGCGGTGCGTACGGCGGCGTGCTCGACCTGCCGATGCCGACCGTCGCCGCCGTGCACGGCTTCGCGCTCGGCGGCGGCTACGAGCTGGCGCTGGCCTGCGACGTGATCGTGGCCGACGCGACGGCCGTGGTCGGGCTGCCCGAGGTGTCGGTGGGCGTGATCCCGGGCGGCGGCGGTACGCAGCTGCTGCCGCGCCGGGTGGGCGCGGCGCGCGCGGCCGAACTGGTCTTCACCGCGCGGCGGGTGGAGGCGGCGGAGGCGCGCGAGCTCGGCCTCGTCGACGTGCTCGCGGAGGACGCCCGTACGGCCGCCCTGGAGCTGGCCGGCCGGATGGCGGCCAACTCGCCGGTCGGCCTGCGCGCCTCGAAGCGCGCGCTGCGGCTCGGGCAGGGCCTGGACCTGAGGGCGGGCCTGGAGGTCGAGGACGCGGCGTGGCGCTCGGTGGCGTTCTCGGGGGACCGGGCGGAGGGTGTGGCGGCGTTCAACGAGAAGCGCAAGCCGCAGTGGCCGGGGATCTGAGAATCGGCTGAGATGCGCCGATTCGCCCCTGATCCGCCCCCGATCCGACCCCGACTGTCACGTTCAGTGATCCTCCACGCGTAAAAACGGACGAAACGTCCCTAAACTGGATGAATGGGAGAGGATGTTCGGCTGCGGGCCGTAGTGGCGCTGGCGCAGGCGATGGCGGCGGCGCACACCCCGCGCGAGTTCTGGCGAGCCGCGGCGCTGGGCGCCCGCGACGGGCTCGGCGGGACCTTCGCCGCACTCTCGGTCTGGGAGCGCGACCACGGCCGGCTCAAGGTGCTCGTGAACGCCGGCGAGCGGGCCGCGGGCGAGGAGGAGTTCCCGGACTCGGAGACGTACCCGGTGCACCAGTTCCCCGAGATCACCGAGTTCCTGCACGCGCAGTGGGCCGGTGGCGGTGAGCCCGACGCCTGGGTGGAGACCGCGGACGACGACGGCGTTCCGACCGGCCGCGTCACGGGTCTGCGCAGGCGCGGGCGGGGCTGCTGCGTGGTCGCGCCGGTGGTGCTGCACGGGCGGGCCTGGGGCGAGCTGTACGTGGCGCGGCCGGCCGGAGCGCCGGTCTTCGACCGCGACGACGCGGACTTCGCGGCGGTGCTCGCGGCCGTGGTGGCGGCGGGCATCGCCCAGGCGGAACGCCTGGAGGAGGTGCGGAAGCTGGCCTTCACCGACCCGCTGACCGGGCTCGCGAACCGGCGCGCGGTCGACACCCGGCTCGACGAGGCGATCGAGCGCTACCGGGTGGACGGCTCCGTGGTGAGCCTGGTGGTCTGCGACCTGAACGGCCTCAAGCGCGTCAACGACACCCACGGCCACGCGGTCGGCGACCGGCTCCTCGAACGCTTCGGCTCGGTGCTCTCCCGGTGCGGGGCGATGCTCCCGGGCGCCCTCTCGGCGCGCCTCGGCGGCGACGAGTTCTGCCTCCTGTCGATCGGCCCGACGTCGGACGAGGTGGTGGCGGTCGCGGACGAACTCTGCGTACGGGCCGGCGAACTGGAACTGGGCGAAGGCGTCGCGTGCGGCGTCGCGTCGACGGGCGACCCCATCGGCCCGGTCAAGTCCGCCCGCCGCCTCTTCCGGCTCGCGGACGCGGCCCAGTACCAGGCCAAGGCGGCCCGCTCGGCGAAGCCGGTGGTGGCGGGCCGCGACGGCACGGTCATCCCCCTGGCCGACGCCCCACCCGGGGCCCGCGACCGCAGGCGCTTCCGTGACGCACCGCCGGTTTAGGCCGGGCGTCCTGAGGGTCGGGCGCCTTGTGCATCGGGCGTCCGGAACATCGGTAAGGACCTGTCCCCAGGTCGACTAGTGACATGTTGGTCTTCAATCCGTAGGGTGCTGAATATGGATATGCACTCAGTCGTCCTCGGCACGTCCGGCACCACCTTCCAGGACGTCATCGACGTCGCCCGCCACGGTGCGCGCGTCGAGTTGTCGCCCGAGGCCGTGCGGGCGCTCGCCGAGTCCCGTGCCGTCGTCGACGCGCTTGCCGCCAAGCCTGAGCCCGTGTACGGCGTCTCGACCGGGTTCGGGGCGCTCGCCACCCGGCACATCAGCCCCGAACTGCGCGCGCAGCTCCAGCGCAACATCGTCCGCTCGCACGCCGCCGGCATGGGGCCGCGCGTCGAGCGGGAGGTCGTGCGGGCCCTGATGTTCCTGCGACTCAAGACCGTCGCCTCCGGGCACACCGGCGTCCGGCCCGAGGTCGCGCAGACCATGGCCGACATCCTCAACGCGGGCATCACCCCGGTCGTCCACGAGTACGGCTCCCTCGGCTGCTCCGGCGACCTCGCGCCGCTCTCGCACTGCGCCCTGACCCTGATGGGCGAGGGCGACGCCGAGGGGCCCGACGGGGTCGTGAAGCCCGCCGGTGAGCTGCTCGCCGCCGCCGGGATCCAGGCCGTCGAGCTGCGCGAGAAGGAGGGCCTCGCCCTCCTCAACGGCACCGACGGCATGCTCGGCATGCTGATCATGGCCCTCGCCGACCTCGACACCCTCTACAAGTCGGCCGACATCACCGCGGCCCTCTCCCTCGAAGCCCTCCTCGGCACCGAGAAGGTCCTCGAGCCCGAGCTGCACGCCATCCGCCCCCACCCGGGCCAGGGCGCCTCCGCCGCCAACATGCTCGCCGTGCTCAAGGGCTCCGGGCTCACCGGCCACTTCCAGGAGGAAGAGGCCCCGCGCGTCCAGGACGCGTACTCCGTGCGCTGCGCCCCGCAGGTCGCCGGCGCCGGCCGCGACACCATGGCCCACGCCCGTACCGTCGCCGAGCGCGAGCTCGCCTCCGCCGTCGACAACCCCGTGATCCTCGCCGACGGCCAGGTCCGCTCCAACGGCAACTTCCACGGCGCCCCCGTCGCGTACGTCCTCGACTTCCTCGCCATCGCCGCCGCCGATCTCGGCTCCATCGCCGAGCGCCGTACCGACCGGCTCCTCGACAAGAACCGGTCCCACGGCCTGCCGCCCTTCCTCGCCGACGACGCCGGCGTCGACTCGGGCCTGATGATCGCCCAGTACACCCAGGCCGCCCTGGTCAGCGAGATGAAGCGGCTGGCCGTCCCGGCCTCCGCCGACTCCATCCCGTCCTCCGCGATGCAGGAGGACCACGTCTCCATGGGCTGGTCCGCCGCCCGCAAGCTGCGCACCGCGATCGGCAACCTCAACCGGATCATCGCCGTCGAGCTGTACGCCGCCACCCGCGGCATCGAGCTCCGCCGCGGCCTCACCCCCGCCCCCGCCTCGCAGGCCGCCATCGACGCCCTGCGCGCCGCCGGGGTCGAGGGCCCGGGCCCGGACCGCTTCCTCTCCCCCGACCTGGAGGCCGCCGACGCCTTCGTTCGGGACGGGAAGCTCGTCGCCGCTGTGGAGCCGGTGACTGGGCCGCTGGCGTAACCGGAGCGAAGGAACGAGAAGGGCCGCCGTCCCCAGCCGGGACGGCGGCCCTTCCGTTACGGCTCAGTGCGCGCGCCTTACTGCTCGGTGCGCGCGCCCTGCGGCTCAGTGCGCGCGGCCGCCGCGTCTCATCGCCAGGGCCACGAACCCGGCCCCGACCGCCAGGAAGCCCGTCCCGCCGATCACGTACGGCGTCGTGTTCGGGCCGCCCGTCTCCGCGAGTCGCGGTCCCTCGGCCGTGCGTTCCTGCCCGGCCGCGCCGGTGTGGCCTTCGTCGGTCGCGTTCGCGGACGGGACGAACCAGAGAGCGAAGAGCAGCGCCCCGGCCGTCGTGGCGGTCAGCAGCGGGCGTCGTGCGACGGACACAGAGATTCGATCCCCCTTGCGGAAACCGCGAATTGGCAGCTGCCGACGATGCTAATGAACACAGCGGGTCGGATGAAAGTCGAGCGCCCCGGCGGCCTACGCTCCGTCGTATGAGCACTTCCGAGACATCACGTTATGTACGGCTTCGGGTGGAAGTCGTCCTGGAGATCACCGGCTCCGAGGAGCTGACCGGCGCCGCCGTCGGCCGGATCGACACCGACGAGTTCATGCCGGAGGAGGAGCGGGTCCACGCCCGCTCCGCCGTCCGCGAGGACAACGCCGAGGCGCTGGCCTATCTGATCGAACCGTTCGACCTGGTCAGCGAGGTCCCCGGGGTCGAGCTCGTGCAGGCCTCGTGGAGCAGCGAGGAGGTCGACCACGACCCCGATGCCCAGGAGTGGGACCTCGACGAGGAAGATGAGGTGGACGAGGACGAAGACGAGGACGCGGAAGACACGGAACGGGTCTGACGGGGGCGCGGGGCGACAGCGAGCGCACCCCCTCGAAGCCCCGGTACGGCTTCCGTACCGGGGCTTCGCCCTGTTCGAGACCGCATACGGGAACCCCCATACGGGAACCGAACGCCTCGTGCGTACGTGTTGATCAGTGGCGTTGCCCACAATCGCCCCGCTCGCGGAACCGGGCAGGGTCTCATGGATGTTCAGACGAGTGTTGGCAGGGATTCGGCGACGATGGAGAAGCGTGTGATGACGGACAGCAAGCGCCGGCGGAGCCTGGCGGCGGCTGCCGCGGTGCTCAGCGGCGTATTGGTGCTCTCGGCGTGCAGCGACGGGGACAAGAACGGCGCGGCCGATCCCTCCAAGTCGGAGCAGTCACAGGCTCAGGTCGACGAGGCCGCGGCCCAGAAGACGTCGAAGGCCCAGATAGCCATCTCGCCGAAGAACGGTGCCACCAACGCGTCGATCAACAACGACGCCAAGGTCTCCGTCACCGACGGCACGCTCACCGAGGTCACGCTCACCACCGCCGAGGGCGACGCCGTCAAGGGCGAGATCGCCGCCGACGGCAAGAGCTGGAAGCCCACCGGGGCTCTCAAGCGCGCCACCGTCTACAAGCTCTCGGCGACGGCCAAGGACGCGGACGGCCTGGAGGCGCACGAGAACTCCTCCTTCACCACCGTCTCGCAGGCCAACAGCTTCATCGGCAACTTCACCCCCGAGGACGGCTCCACCGTCGGCGTGGGCATGCCGGTCTCGATCAACTTCAACAAGGCCATCACCGACAAGGCCGCCGTCCAGGGCGGCATCAAGGTGACGTCCAGCACCGGCCAGGAGGTCGTCGGGCACTGGTTCAACTCCCAGCGCCTGGACTTCCGCCCGGACGACTACTGGACCGAGGGCTCGACGGTCACGCTGAAGCTGAACCTCGACGGCGTCGAGGGCGCGAAGGGTGTCTTCGGCGTCCAGCAGAAGACCGTGACCTTCAAGATCGGCCGGAACCAGGTCTCCACCGTCGATGTCGCCACCAAGACGATGACGATCAAGCAGGACGGCAAGACGGTCAAGACCATCCCGATCTCCGCCGGCTCCCCGGAGAACCCGACCTACAACGGTCAGATGGTGATCTCCGAGAAGTTCAAGGAGACCCGGATGAACGGCGCCACCGTCGGCTTCACCGACGACGACGGCAAGGGCGAGTACGACATCAAGGACGTCCCGCACGCCATGCGCCTGTCCACCTCGGGCACGTTCATCCACGGCAACTACTGGGGCCCGGACTCGATCTTCGGCTCCGCCAACACCAGCCACGGCTGCGTGGGCCTGAACGACGTCAAGGGCGCCGGCGACCCGAACCAGATGGCCGCCTGGCTCTACGACCACTCGATCGTCGGCGACGTCGTCATCGTCAAGAACTCCAAGGACAAGACGATCGCCCCGGACAACGGCCTCAACGGCTGGAACATGAGCTGGTCCGCCTGGAAGGCCGGCTCGGCGGTCTGATCTCGGCGTCTGTGCAGAACGGCGGCCCCCTCCCGTGTGGAGGGGGCCGCCGTTCTTCGTATCGCTAGCGGACGGCGGGCTCGTCCACGCCCCACTGCGCGAGCAGCCGCAGGGCGTCCGCCGAGGCCGTCCCCGGCTCCGCGTGGTACGTCACCAGCATGAGATCCGGGTCCGGCCCGGCGACCCTCAGCGACTCGTACTGGAGCGTCATCTCGCCCACCAGCGGATGCCGCAGCCGCTTGCTCCCGTGCCCCTTGTCGGCGACGGTGTGCGCCGCCCACAGCGAGCGGAACTCCTCGCTGCGTACGGACAGTTCGCCCACCAGCTCCAGCAGCGCCGGGTCCTCCGGATAGCAGCCCGCGTACAGCCGCAGCACGCTCACCGTCTCGGTCGCCTTGCAGTCCCAGTCGAGGTACAGATCGCGGGAGTTCGGGTCGAGGAAGATCATCCGCGCCATGTTCCGCTCGCGCGGCTCCCAGGTCGCGAAGTCGCCGATCAGCGCCCGGGCCATCCGGTTCCAGGCGAGGATGTCGAGGCGCCGGCCGACGACGAAGGCCGGGACGGTCTCCATCGAGTCGAGCAGCTGCCGCAGGCCCGGCCGTACCTGCTGGGGCCGGGCGATCGTCGCCCGGTGGTGCTTCTTCTTCGCCGTCGGCTTCGCGAGGTGCGTCAGATGCGCGCGCTCGGAGTCGGTCAGCCGCAGCGCCCGCGCGATCGAGTCCAGGACCTCCATGGACACATTGCGCCCGTTGCCCTGCTCAAGACGCGTGTAGTACGCGACGGAGACCCCGGCCAGCTGCGCCAGCTCCTCCCGGCGCAGGCCAGGTACGCGGCGGTGGCGGCCGAAGTCCGGCAGGCCCACGTCCTCCGGCTTCAGCCGGGCCCGGCGCGAGCGCAGGAATTCGCTGAGTTCGGCACTGAGATCCATGCGTCCCGATTATCCCAGGCCGGGCGCCCGGGCGGCCAGGTGTTCCTGTCCCTGCCAGTGGTAGGCACGCTGGTCGTAGGCAGAACAGAGGGCTGGGTGGCGGCTCCGTACTTCGGCACGGTGGTGCCATGACCACGAACGCCACGACCACCACCACGGACCTGACCACCGTCGCCGCCTACGCCGCCCCCGCTGCGAACGCGCCGCTGGAGCGCACCACCGTGCCCCGCCGCCCCGTCGGCGCGCACGACGTGCTCATCGAGATCAAGTACGCGGGCATCTGCCACTCCGACATCCACCAGGCCCGTGACGGCTGGGGCGAGGGCATCTTCCCGATGGTGCCGGGCCACGAGATCGCCGGCGTCGTCACCGAGGTCGGCTCCGGCGTCACCCGGCACAAGGTCGGCGACCGCGTCGGCGTCGGCTGCTTCGTCGACTCCTGCCGCGAGTGCGAGTACTGCCTCCAGGGCCTGGAGCAGTACTGCACCGGCGGCGGCATGGTCGGCACGTACAACGCGCTCGGCAAGGACGGCGAGCCGACGTACGGCGGCTACTCCACCCACATCGTCGTCGACGAGAACTACACCCTGCGCATCCCGGACGGCATCGCGCTCGACGAGGCCGCCCCGCTGCTCTGCGCCGGCATCACCCTCTACTCGCCGCTCGCCCACTGGCAGGCGGGCCCCGGCAAGAAGGTCGCGATCGTCGGCCTCGGCGGCCTCGGCCACATGGGCGTCAAGATCGCCCACGCGCTCGGCGCCGAGGTGACCGTGCTCAGCCAGTCGCTGAAGAAGCAGGAGGACGGCCTCAAGCTGGGCGCCGACCACTACTACGCCACCAGCGACCCGGCGACCTTCACCGACCTGGCCGGCAGCTTCGACCTGATCGTCTCCACCGTCTCCGCCCCGCTCGACTTCGGCGCCTACCTCGGGCTGCTCAGGACGGACGGCGCGCTGGTGAACGTCGGCGCCCCCGAGGAGCCGATCGCGCTCAACCTGTTCCAGCTGATGCTCGGCCGCAAGACGCTCGCCGGCTCGGCGATCGGCGGCATCGCCGAGACCCAGGAGATGCTGGACTTCTGCGCCGAGCACGGCCTGGGCGCCGAGATCGAGCTGATCCGCGCCGACCAGATCAACGAGGCGTACGAGCGGGTGCTCGCGAGCGATGTGCGGTACCGCTTCGTGATCGACGCGTCGACGATCTGAGGCCTCAGGGCCTGAGGGCGTGCCGGGGCATGACGTACGAGGTAATCGACCCCGTACGGCATGCCCCGGCACGCTTGCGTCATGACCGCATACGCCCTCGCGAACCTGACCCCGCAGCCCGGCCTCCACGAGGAGGTCCTCACCTACATGGAGCGCGTCCAGTCGACGCTCGACCCCTTCGGCGGGCGCTTCCTCGTCCACGGCGCTCCCGCGCGGGAGGTCCGGGAGGGCGCGTGGCCGCAGGACCTGGTCCTCGTCTCCTTCCCTTCGATGGACCACGCCCGCCGCTGGTACGACTCCGCCGCCTATCAGGAGCTGATCCCGCTGCGGGCCCGGCACATCCCGGGTGACCTGCTGCTGACCGACGGGGTCGCCCCCGGGTACGACCCGGCGACGACCGCCGCCGCGCTGCGCGCCGCGTCAGGCGGTACGGCCTGAGCGGAGCTGGAGACGCGTCCCGCCGAAGCCCGCGCGGAACCGGTGGTCGTGCGAGACCGCGACCACGGCGCCCTCGAAGCCGGCCAGGGCCGCCTCCAGGTCCTCCACCAGGGAGAGCGCCACGTGGTTGGTCGGCTCGTCCAGGACCAGCAGGTCGGCGGGGCGGGTCACCAGGCGGGCCAGCTCCAGGCGGCGCTGCTGGCCCACCGAGAGCCGCGCCACGGGAACGGTCAGGTCCTCCTCCCGGAAGAGCCCGAGCGTGAGCAGCTCGTCCGCGTGCTCCTCGGGGAGGCCGGGGCGGCCCGCCGCGTACGCCGTGAGCAGCGGTTTCGGGGACGGTACGGGTGGCAGCTCCTGGGCCAGGTACCCGACCCGGGCGGACCGGACGACGACGGTGCCGCTGTCGGGCCGCAGGTCGCCGGCGAGGACCCGCAGCAGGGTCGTCTTGCCGGCGCCGTTGGGCCCGGAGACGAGCAGCCGGTCGCCCGCGGAGACCCGCAGCTTGTCGAGCCGCAGCCGGTCGCCGACGACGATGTCGGCGAGCTCGGCGAGCACGCGCGGTTCGGTCTCGACCTGGGCCGCCGTCGGGAAAGCGGCCCGGAACCGCAGGGGCTCCGGCGGGGGCGGCACCGGAGACGTACGGAGCTGTTCGAGCCGGGTCCTGGCCGCCCGTACCTGCCCGGACAGCTTGTTCTCCGACGAGCGCCGGTGCTTGCCGAAGCCCTGCCGGGGGTCCTTGCCGGAGCCCGCGAGCCGCTGCCCGGCCGCCGCCACCAGCTCCTCCGTACGGGCCAGCTCCTCCCGCCACTCCTCGTACTCCTGCGCCCAGCGGCGGCGGGCGGCGGCCTTCGCCGCCCGGTAGCCGGACCAGCCGTCCCCGTACCGGCTCACGGACCGCGTGTCCCGGTCGACCTCCAGGACGGTCGTCGCCATGCCCTCCAGGAACGCCCGGTCGTGGGTGACCGCGACGACCGTGCCCCGGTGGGTGCGCAGCCGCTCCTCCAGCCAGCCGGCGGCGGCCCGGTCGAGATGGTTCGTCGGCTCGTCGAGCAGCAGCAGTTCGGCGCCGGAGGCGAGGACGCAGGCGAGGGCGAGCCGCGACTGCTCGCCCCCGGAGAGCGTGCCGACGGTCCGCTCGTACGGGACGTGCCCGAGCCCGAGGCCGTGCAGGGCGGCGTCGACGAGTGCGTCGGCCTGGTACCCGCCCCGCTCCTCGTAGCGGGCGACCAGCTCGCCGTACGCGGCGAGTTCCTCGGCGGTCGCCGACCCGAGCGATTCCTCGGCGGCCCGCATCTCCCGCTCCATCGCGCGGAGTTCGGCGAGAGCCGCGTCGATCGTGTCGCACACGGTGTGCTCGGGGCCGACGCCGAAGGTCTCGGCGAGCGTCTGGGCGAGCCGCGCGACACCCCCGGGGAACCGGACGGTCACCCGCCCGCTGTCGGGGCCTTCCGCCCCGGCGAGCAGCCGCAGCAGCGTGGACTTGCCGGACCCGTTCTCCCCGATGACGGCGGCCCGCTCACCGGGGCGCACGGTGAACGAGATCTGTTCGAGGACGGAGCGGGTCCCGTAGGACTTGGAGACGTCATGGACGGTCAACTGGGCGCGGTCGCGCATGGGATCTTCCCCTGGGGGTGATGGGTTCGTTCGGGCCGGTCGAGGGGACACCGGGACCACCACTGCCGCGCCCGGGAGGCGCCGGATCAGCGGGTCGGACCGTGTCCACGGCCGAAATCAGAGAAAGAAGTAGTACGAACCCATGCGATCGAGTGTAGCCAGGGGGCTCCCGACCGGCGCGCTCTTTTTCTGGCACCGGTCGCCCACGCGCACGTGTGCCCGGAAGTGCCGTGCGGGCACCTTCCGGGCACGTGTGCTGTTCCGGGGGGCCTCCAGGGGCCTACCCGGCTACTCGGCCTTCGCGACGCCGATCGGGCAGGAGACGCCCGTGCCGCCGATGCCGCAGTAGCCGGCCGGGTTCTTGTCCAGGTACTGCTGGTGGTAGCCCTCGGCCGGGTAGAACGTGCGGCCCTCGACCGGGAGGACCTCGGTGGTGATCGTGCCGTAGCCGGAGCCGGTCAGGACCTGCTGGTACGCGGCGCGGGAGGCCTCCGCGGTCTCGGCCTGGGCGGGGGAGTGGGTGTAGACGGCCGAGCGGTACTGGGTGCCGACGTCGTTGCCCTGGCGGAAGCCCTGGGTCGGGTCGTGGGACTCCCAGAAGAGCTTGAGCAGCCGCTCGTACGACACCTGCGCGGGGTCGAAGACGACCCGGACGACCTCGGTGTGGCCGGTGAGGCCCGAGCAGACCTCCTCGTACACCGGGTTCTCCGTGAGGCCGCCCTGGTAGCCGACCAGGGTCGTCCAGACGCCCTCGGTCTGCCAGAACTTGCGCTCGGCGCCCCAGAAACAGCCGAGGGCGAAGTCGGCGACCTCGAACCCCTCGGGGTAGGGGCCGAGCAGCGCGTTGCCCAGGACCGTGTGGCGCTCGGGCACCGAGAACTCGGGCTCGGGACGGCCCTTCAGCGCCTGCTCGGGCGTGGGGAGGACGGGGGTGCGTGACAGGAACATGCGGCATCTCCTCGACGGTGGGCGTTACGCACAACGCCCGGGGGCCGGGCGGGATTCCCCTCCCGGCCCCCGTCGCGCCCAGCGGGCTCAGCCCGCTCAGTCGGTGGCGTGCACCTGGCGGACCGCGTAGTCACGCACGTTCAGGTACCGGTCCCGCGGATCGCCCGAGTACGTCCACGGCGCGTGGCCGATCCAGCCGTCGATCAGCCGGAACTGCTCCACCGCCTCCTCGTACCGGTCCTGCCAGTACAGGAACCACGCCAGCAGGTGCCGGACCCGTACCGTCCGCGGGTCGTCGGGCGCCGCCGCGGCGACGTCGGCCAGGGCCGCGTCCACCGCCGCCACGATCTTCGGCTCCTTGAGCCAGACGTCCGGGTCGATGTCGCTCTCGTGCTGCTCCTGCTCGAAGTACGCGTACAGCGGCAGCATCGACAGCAGCTGGCCCGGCGCGCCCTTGGCGGCGGCGGCCAGGGCGAACGCCTCCGCCTTCTCGTGCGAGCCGCTCCACTTGGCGCACCAGTACTGCAGGGCGCCGGTGTGCGGGCCCAGCGAGGTCGTGGTCCGCTTGGTGATCTCCGCCCAGAGCTCCTCGTACCGCTCGTGCGAGTAGCCCAGGCCCATCGCCATCGGCTGCTCGATCATGTACGGGAGCGGGTCGGCGGGGTCGGCGAGACGGGCCGCCTCGTGCGCGGCCTCCTGCGCCTTGGCGAGCAGCTGGTGGAAGACCCGGAACTGCTCCCGCGTGGTGTGGCTCGCCCGCTTGTCCCCGCGGACGTTCCACGCGACGAGCACCGACGCGTCCGCGTGGACCTGCGCGGCGACCGGGTCGCCGGGCTTGGCGGCCTGCCATTCGAGGAGCCAGGCGTCGTCCTCGGCGGCGAGTTCGGCGAGCGCCCGGATCCGCTCCCAGCGCTCGTCCCAGTTCTGGCCGGTGGCCTCGATCCAGGCGGCCCCGGCCGCCCAGTCGCCCGCCTCGACCGCGGCCACGGCGGCGGTCCGCTCGGCCGTCGGCGGCGCGGCCAGCTCGATGTTCAGCTCGTCGCCCGGTACGAAGCCCCGCGCGACGACCGCCCGCGCGGCCTCGGCCTCGTCCGCCTCGCGCGAGGCGTCCAGCTCCGCGACCTCGGCCTCCAGCGCCTTGGCCTTGCGGATGTAGTACACGCCGCGCAGCACGTAGCCGACGACGAACAGCAGCAGTGCGCCGAGCACCGCAAGGAAGATGATCACGAGGCAAGCACCAGCTTTCGCAGCGGTTCGGTGTCGGGGCGGTCGGCGACGGCGGCGTCCAGGGCCAGCGTGAGCCGGTCCTCGAAGCCGTCCTCGGGGTAGCGGAGGTAGGCGGAGTCGGACCAGGACAGCGCCCAGCGGGTGGTGCCGCGGGCCGTCAGCTCGACGGAGACCAGCTGGTTCAGCACCCGCCGGACCACCGGGCGGGCGAACTCGCGGGCCGCCCGGCCGGTCGCCGCGGCCGCCTCCTCGGA
Source organism: Streptomyces sp. NPDC026092 (assembly GCF_040638605.1). Classification (NCBI taxonomy): domain Bacteria; kingdom Bacillati; phylum Actinomycetota; class Actinomycetes; order Kitasatosporales; family Streptomycetaceae; genus Streptomyces; species Streptomyces sp. NPDC026092. Next base: position 109,041 of record NZ_JBEZYN010000021.1, on the reverse strand, counting down.
CTTCGGGAAGCGGTCGGCGATCCGCCACAGCACCGCAGGGTCCGCCTGGACGGCGTCGAGCAGCGCGGGCAGCGCGGTCTCGGGGGAGCCGCCGGTCTCGGCGGCCACGGTCCGCCGGATGCCTTCGGCGCTCTCCTCGATCATCCGGGCCATGCTCCGGTGGACGAGCTCCTCCCAGTCCACCCGGGTCAGCGCCAGCGCCTCCGGGGTGAGCACGACCCGCTCAAGCGCGGCGAACGCGCCGGCCGGGTCGGAGAGCAGCTCCAGGGACGGGCGGTCCGCACCCTGCGCGTCGGTCCCGTCCGCCGGCAGCGCCTCGATCCGGGCGACCCGGTCGGCGAGCGGCGGGTGGGAGTCGTACGGGTCCTGCTCGGTGGGCAGGTCCTCGCGCAGCTCGTCGAACTCCTCGGCGCGTGCGGGCAGCAGGTGCCGGAAGCCGCCGAAGAACTCGCCCTCGCGGGGCATGAGGCCGGCGCCGGTGCCGATGACGGCGTAGCAGCGGAGGTAGAAGTCGTAGGCGGGCGCGAGCACGTTGACCTCGCGCAGCGCGGAGGCGTAGGCGTCCCGGCCGACGATCCGCGCGGCGGCGAGGTCGGCGGCCAGCTCCTGGCGGCGCCCGATGGAGCGGGTGGCGCGCAGGTAGAACTTCGCGTAGGCGGTGTAGATCTTCGCCATCGCCCTGTACGTGACACCCGAGCCGGAGGTGTCGATCTCCTTGGCCTTCTTGCCCTTGGTGACGCGTCGCTCGGAGGCCTTCTCCTGCTTGGCGCGCTCCTTGGACACCTTGCTCGCCGCGCGCTCCTCGAAGTGCTCGATGGTGCGCGTCAGCTGGAGGTGTCCGCGGCGGATGAGCGGGGACAGCCGGGTGTCGGAGTTGCTGTAGTGGCCCAGCTCGTGGCCGAGCACACCGCGCAGTCGGCGCTCGTCCAGACCCGACATCAGCGGCAGACCGAGCAGCAGGGTGCGCTTTCCGCCGCGCAGACCGAGGAGCTTGGCCTCCTCGCCGACGGCGGCGTTGACCTCGTCGACGAGGAGGATCTCGTCCGGGGCACGGGTGCCGACCTGTTCGGCGAGTTCACGGACGGTCCGCCAGAGCCGCGGCTCCTGGGCCTCCGTGACGCGGATGCCGACGGGCGGCTCCGGAGCGGGCGTGCGGAGCATGAACATGCCGCGCACGATCGGGACGGCGAGGACCACCGACACGATCAGGATCTTCCCGGCGAGCGCGCCTGCGAGGAACTCGAACGCGAGGTAGTCCAGGACGCCGAGGACGGCGAGCAGGACGAGGCCGAGCAGATAGAAACCGGCGAGTAGAACGAGCGCGCGGAAGGCGCGCAGATAGGGGCCCATCAGATTGCGATCCCCCCCAGGGATATGACGGGTGGTGAGGTCCGCACGGTGCTGCGGAACCGGATGAGTATGCACGGTGGCCGAAGAGCAGTGATCGGCGGGGCGGCGACGTGATGGGCGCGGTGGGGGGAGCACGCGAAACGGCCCGCTTCCCAGGGGAAGCGGGCCGTCGAAGAGTGACGTGACGTGCGGGCGTCTAGGGCCTGTCCGGCGGATCAGGGCCGGACAGGCCCTAGTGGGGCAGCGTCGCCGGGCTGCCGCCGTTGGCCTCGTAGCCGGCCACCGCCAGGTTCCGGTACACCGTGTACTCCGCCGCCGGGTCGCCGTTCAGGGTCCACGGGAGGGCGCCGATGTGGCCGTCGACGTGGACCAGCTGGTTCATCGCCTCCGACCAGCGCTCCGCGCGGACCAGGAAGAGGACGAGCAGGTGCCGGACGTGGGCCAGCATCGGATCGTCGGAGCGCGCCGAGTGGACCGCGTACAGCGCGCCCTCCATCGCCTTGCGCACCACCGCGGTCCGGAAGAAGTCCTGGACGAGCACGACTTCGGGCAGGTGCTCGTAGACCGCGAACAGCGGCAGCGCGGCGAGCAGCGAGCCCTGCGGGGCGCGCGCGGCGGCGGCCGTCGCGAAGCGGTCGGCGTCCTCGCGCGAGCCGTGCCACTTCTCGCACCAGTAGTGCAGCGCCGCCAGGTGCGCGCCCATGTGCTGCGGCGCCCGGTCGATGATCTTCGCCCAGACCTGGTCGAACTCCTCGTGGCTGTAGCCGAGTCCGCGGGCGACGGCGAGCTGCGTGATGTACGGGACGGGGTCGCCGGGGGCGAGCAGCGCCGCCTCCTCGCTCGCCTTCTTCGCCTCTTCGAGGATGATCCGGAACTCGTCCGTGCCGGTCGAGGACGACCGCCACGCCTGCTGGACCAGGAACTCCGCGTGCACCGCCGCCCCGCCCGCGTCCTTGGGGTTCTCCGCCCGCCAGGCGCGCAGCCAGGCCCCGCCGACGCCGGGCTTCTGCTGGAGTTCCAGGGAGGCCGCGCCCGCGAACGCCTGCACGCGCTGCCAGCGGACCTCGCCCTCCTTCTCCGTACCGGCGAGCAGCTGCGAGGCCGCCCGCCACTCCTGGGTCGCCTGGACCACGTCGAGCACGTCGAGCAGGTCCCGGTCGGGCCCCGGCATCCGGACGTCCTGCTCCTCCTGGCGCAGGAAGCCGTACGCCTCGGGATCGGCGGCGTCCGGCGAGCCGGGCGCGACCTGACGGATGCCGACACCGGACCTGCGGCGCCGCAGGAACGTGGACACGAGCAGGACCAGCAGCGTGGCGACCATCAGGAACCAGAGAATCTCCATGTGTCCATTGTCCAGGACACTCCCCGAGACGATGGGCGGCGGGCCCCCGCCCTCGGGACTACGCTCCTGACTCATGAGCGACGAGCACATCCACCAGAGCTTCGAGACCCGCGCGATCCACGCGGGCAACACCGCCGACCCGCTGACCGGCGCGGTCGTCCCGCCGATCTACCAGGTGTCCACGTACAAGCAGGACGGCGTGGGCGGGCTGCGCGGCGGTTACGAGTACAGCCGGAGCGCCAACCCCACGCGCACCGCGCTCGAGGAGAACCTCGCGGCCCTGGAGGGCGGCCGCCGCGGTCTGGCCTTCGCCTCCGGCCTCGCGGCCGAGGACTGCCTGCTGCGGACGCTGCTCGCGCCCGGCGACCACGTGGTGATCCCGAACGACGCCTACGGCGGCACCTTCCGGCTCTTCGCCAAGGTCGTCCAGCGCTGGGGCGTCGACTTCTCCGTCGCGGACACCTCGGACGTCGAGTCGGTGCGCGGCGCCGTCAACGACCGTACGAAGGCGATCTGGGTCGAGACCCCGTCGAACCCGCTCCTCGGCATCACCGACATCCCCGCGGTCGCGGCCGTGGCCCGCGCGGCCGGCGCGAAGCTGGTCGTCGACAACACCTTCGCCTCGCCCTACCTCCAGCAGCCGCTCGCGCTCGGCGCGGACGTCGTCGTCCACTCGCTGACGAAGTACATGGGCGGCCACTCGGACGTCGTGGGCGGCGCGCTCGTGACCGCCGACGAGGCGCTCGGCGAGGAGCTGGCGTACCACCAGAACGCGATGGGCGCGGTCGCCGGACCGTTCGACTCGTGGATCGTGCTGCGCGGCATCAAGACGCTGGCGGTACGGATGGACCGGCACAGCGAGAACGCCGGGAAGGTCGCGGAGATGCTGACCCAGCACCCGAAGGTCACCCAGGTCCTGTACCCGGGTCTGCCGGAGCACCCGGGACACGAGATCGCGGCCAAGCAGATGAAGGCCTTCGGCGGGATGATCTCCTTCCGGGTCGCCGGCGGCGAAGAGGCGGCGGTCGCGGTCTGCAACCGCGCGAAGCTCTTCACCCTGGGCGAGTCCCTGGGCGGTGTCGAATCGCTGATCGAGCACCCGGGCCGGATGACGCACGCGAGCGTGGCCGGTTCCGCCCTCGAGGTACCGGCGGACCTGGTCCGGCTCTCGGTGGGCATCGAGAACGTCGAGGACCTGCTGGCGGACCTGCGCCAGGCGCTGGGCTAGGACGTCTGCCGCGGCCTGACCGGGCCCTGCCTCGGGGCCCCTGCCTCGGGGCGCCCGGTCAGGCGGCGACCTTCTCGTCGTCGAGCGATTCGCGCACCATGGCGCGCAGCTCGGGGCTGTCGGTGTGGCCGTGCACGGAGATCGCGTGCTCGGTCGCGGCCCGGACGACTTCCTCTTCCTCACCGGTGATGGTGAGGGTGCATCCCATCACGCTGGGTTCCTTGCGGCAGTCGGCGACTTTCCTGGTCATGACGGCCTCCTTAGCCTGTCGCTCTTCCTCCAGCCTAGGACCGCCGTCACCAGCCTTCGAGCGGTGGCGTCGTCTCCGCCGGACCCTGCCAGGGCTCGACGACCGACGCCCAGACCACGAACACGAGCACGGCCGCGACAAGCAGCGCCCACAGGGCCCTGCGCAGCGCACGGTCGCGGTGCAGCAGCCGGTTCCCGCGCTCGACGGCCCGGGCGGCCAGGTCCGCGGGGACCTGCGGATGCGGGGCGTCCAGCATCCGCCGCACCTCGTCCTCCCTGTCCTCGTACCGGCTCACGAGGCGAGCCTCCCGGGCCCCCCGCGCCGCCGGTCCCGCAGGGCGGACACGGAGCGGGCGCAGACGGCCCGTACCCGGTCCTCGGGAAGGCCGAGCAGAGCCGCGGTCTGCTCCTCTGCCACGCCCTCGTACAGCCGCAGCACGAGGACGAGGCGTTCCTGCGGGGTGAGCGCGGCGAGGATGCCGCCCCGGCCGCGGTGGTGGCGCCAGGCGGTGCGGGCGAAGCGGGCGGCGAGGTCGGCGCGGGTGCGGTCGTACGGGTCCTCCCCGCGCAGCCGGTCCCACTGGGCGTAGGTGTGGGCGAGGGAGGCGGTCAACAGCGCCTGGGCGTGCGGGTTGCGGGACCGGGTCTCGGCCGTGAGCAGCGTCGCGGCATGCAGCAGCCGCCCCGCCGCCCCCGCTACGAACGCCTCGAACTGCCGGGTGCGGAAGAGGGGTTCGCCCGTCCGCGCGTCCTGCCGATCTCGCACGTCCTCATATGAGGACAGGGGACGGCCCGGGTCAAGAGGTCCGTCAGGACGTGGTGGCGGGCGGGAGGCCCGACTGGCGGGCGGAGAGCGCCGAGTTGAAGCGGGTGAGCAGGGTGCAGAAGGACTCGCGTTCCGCCGCCGTCCAGCCCTCCGTCACCTGCGCCATCAGCTCGCGGCGCGAGGCGCGGACCTCCTCCAGGCGGGCCAGGCCGCGCGGGGAGAGCTGGAGCACGACCGCGCGCCCGTCCTCCGGGTGCGAGGTGCGCTTGACCAGGCCGGTGTCGACGAGCGGGGCGACCTGGCGGGTGACGGTCGACGAGTCGATGCCCATGCCGGCCGCGAGCGCCTTGACGCCCATCGGGCCTTCCTGGTCGAGCCGGTTCAGGAGCAGGTAGGCGGCGCGGTCCATCGAGTTGCGGAGCTGCCCGGTGCCGCCGAGGCGGGTCTGTTCGGCCCGGCGAGCGAAGACGGCCACCTGGTGCTGGAGGGCATCGAGGAGACCGGGGTCAAGCTCAGTCGTCATGTCCTGAGATGTGGGCATGGCTGTGGGGGCTCTCTCGTGCGGTGGTCGGTTGGTGGGGGACAGAGTACGCGGACCCACGGGGGTCCGTACCTGCGCTGCGCAAACCGGTGGGGATGCACGTTCTCCGGGCGGCCACGGGGCCCGTGAGCTGCGAGACTTGCTGTCATGAGCTTCCGTAGGCCAGACCCCTTGCACCCGCTGATCCTCGACGATGTCCGCGGAGCGCAGAAGATGTTGTCCGGGGTGGCCAGGGTGACGGCGATGGAGGGCAGCCGGTACCTGTCGTCGCTGGTCGGGGCGCCGGTGCACCTCAAGTGCGAGAACCTCCAGCGGACCGGTTCGTTCAAGCTGCGCGGAGCGTACGTACGGATCGCGGGGCTGCGGCCGGAGCAGCGGGCGGCCGGCGTGGTCGCCGCGTCGGCCGGGAACCACGCGCAGGGAGTCGCGCTCGCCTCCGCGCTCCTCGGGGTGCACTCGACGGTGTTCATGCCGGTCGGCGCCCCGCTGCCCAAGGTCGCGGCGACGCGGGAGTACGGGGCCGAGGTGCGGCTGCACGGCCATGTCGTGGACGAGACGCTCGCGGCGGCGGAGGAGTACGCGGCGGAGACCGGCGCGGTCTTCATCCACCCCTTCGACCACCCGGACATCATCGCGGGGCAGGGCACGGTGGGCCTGGAGATCCTGGAACAGTGCCCGGAAGTCCGCACGATCCTGGTCGGCGTGGGCGGTGGCGGGCTGGTCGCCGGGATCGGGCTCGCGGTGAAGTCCGTTCGCCCCGATGTGCGCGTGATCGGTGTGCAGGCGGAGGGTGCGGCCGCCTATCCGCCGTCGCTCGCCGCAGGGCACCCGGTGGCGATCGAGTCACCGGTGACGATGGCGGACGGGATCAAGGTGGGGCGCCCGGGCGACGTGCCGTTCGAGTTGGTGCGGGAGTACGTGGACGAGATCCGTACGGTCTCCGAGGACGCGCTCTCCACGGCACTGCTGCTCTGCCTGGAGCGGGCCAAGCTGGTGGTCGAGCCGGCCGGGGCGAGCCCGGTGGCGGCGCTGCTGAGCGACCCGAAGGCGTTCCGGGGGCCGGTGGTGGCGGTCCTGTCGGGCGGGAACGTGGACCCGCTCCTGATGCAGCGGATCCTGCGGCACGGCATGGCGGCGGGCGGCCGCTATCTGAGCCTGCGGCTGCGGGTGACGGATCGGCCGGGCGCGCTCGCGACGCTGCTCGCGGTGCTGACGGTGGTCGACGCGAACGTCCTCGACGTCAGCCATGTGCGCACCGATCCGCAGCTCGGTCTGACGGAGGCTGAGGTGGAGCTGCAGCTGGAGACGAAGGGCCCGGAGCACTGCCGTGAGGTGGAGGCGGCGCTGCGGGACGCGGGCTACGTGGTGCTGTCGTAGGGGCCCTTGGGGCCTTCGGGCCCACCGGGGCCTCCTGGCTTCCGGTCGATTTCGTGTTCCCCAGGTCTTGTGATATCGCGATGTATCGCGATAGGGTGTGGCCTCCGTCACAAAACTGTTGGGCGGCTCCCGCCCTTCAAACCTAAACTTGGGTGGAAAACGCCCAAATCCCCTGGGAGAACCCACATGCCAGGCGCGATCTACGCCGAAGGTCTGGTGAAGACCTTCGGCGACGTACGAGCTCTGGACGGCGTGGACCTCGATGTACCGGAGGGCACGGTCCTGGGCCTGCTCGGCCCGAACGGCGCGGGGAAGACGACCGCCGTACGCGTGCTGACGACGCTACTCCAGCCCGACAGCGGACGGGCCGAGGTCGCCGGAATCGACGTGCTCAAGCACCCCAACGAGGTCCGCCGCTCGATCGGCCTGTCCGGCCAGTTCGCGGCCGTCGACGAGTATCTGACCGGCCGTGAGAACCTCCAGATGGTCGGCAGGCTCTACCAGTTGAACGCCAAGCAGGCGAAGGTCAGGGCGGGCGAACTGCTCGAACGCTTCAACCTCGCCGACGCGGCCGACCGCACGGCCAAGACGTACTCCGGCGGTATGCGCCGCCGCCTGGACCTCGCCGCCGCGCTCGTCGTCTCCCCGCCCGTGATGTTCATGGACGAGCCGACGACGGGCCTCGACCCCCGCAACCGGCAGGCGCTCTGGGAGGTCATCCAGGAGCTCGTCGCCGGCGGTACGACCCTCCTCCTCACCACCCAGTACCTGGAAGAGGCGGACCACCTGGCCCACGACATCTGCGTCATCGACCGCGGCAAGGTCATCGCGCGGGGTACGTCGGACCAGCTCAAGGCCCAGACGGGCGGCGAGCGCGTCGAGGTCGTCGTCCACGAGCCGGGGATGATCCCGGGCGCCAAGGACGTCCTCGCGCGCTACGGCCTGGCGGGGATCGGCCACTCCGAGGTCTCCGTCGAGGAGCACACGCGCAAGCTGACCGTCCCGGTCACCGGTGGCGCCAAGCTGCTCGCCGAGGTCATCCGCGACCTGGACGCGGTCGGCGTCGAGATCGACGACATCGGTCTGCGCCGCCCCACCCTCGACGACGTCTTCATCTCGCTGACCGGCCACGCGGCCGAACTGAACGAGGGCAACGGCGAGAACGGGGAGAGCGGCGGCCCCTCGGGCGGCGGCGTCCAGGACCGCAGGCCGGCCCACAAGGAGGGGACGCGATGAGCACCCTGAACGACTCCCTGGTCATCGCCCAGCGGAACCTGATCCGGATGACCAGGATCCCGGAGATGATCCTCTTCGGGCTCATCCAGCCGGTGATGTTCGTGATCCTCTTCACGTACGTCTTCGGCGGCTCCATGCAGATCGGCAACAGCACCGACCCGGACGTCTACAAGAACTTCCTGATGGCCGGCATCTTCGCGCAGACCGTCACCTTCGCGACGGCCGGCGCGGGCGCGGGCATCGCGGACGACATGCACAAGGGCCTCATCGACCGCTTCCGTTCGCTGCCGATGGCCCGGGGCGCGGTCCTCACCGGCCGTACCCTCGCCGACCTCGTGCAGACCGCGCTGACCCTGCTGGTCCTCGCGATCGTCGCGCTCATCATCGGCTGGCGCCCCGGCTACGCGGAGCCGACCACCTTCGCCAAGGTCATGGCCGGCTTCGGCCTGCTGCTCCTCCTCGGCTACGCCTTCACCTGGATCGGCGCCCTCATCGGCCTCTCCGTCCGCACCCCGGAAGCGGCCACGTCCGGCGGCCTGATCTGGCTCTTCCCGGTCACCTTCATCTCCAACGCCTTCGTGGACTCCAGCAAGCTCCCCGGCTGGCTCCAACCGATCGCGGAGTGGAACCCCTTCAGCGCCACCGTCCAGGCCTGCCGCAAACTCTTCGGCGACCCGGGCGTCTCACCGTCGGACGCGTGGCCGATGCAGTACCCGGTGTGGGCGTCGCTCATCTACTCGATCCTGATCGTCGCCATCTTCCGCACCCTCTCGGTCCGCAAGTACCGCCGCGCGGAGGGCTGAGGACACCGATCGTCGACGGCGAGGGCCGGAGGGGCGGCCCCTCCGGCCCTCGCCGTCTCAGGACCTCAGGGCGCGTACCCCGAGACGACGACCCCACTGGCGAGGGAGATGAAGACGGCCCCGCCGGCGACGACGGCGCCGGAGGCGAAGTCCCCGCCCTCGACGGCGCCCGACCCCTCGGGTGCCTCGAAGCTCCTCCTGTCCGCGCCGCGGAGGGTGGCCGGGGGGTCGGTCACGGGAAGCGACGTGACCGATTGCTTCGACACGGACAGCACCCGGTCGCCGGCGAACGCGATCGACGATCCGCCGTCCTCGACCTGCCGACTCCACCGCTCCGTCCCCGTTTTCAGGTCGTACGTGGCGAGCCGTTCGCCGTCGATCAGCGCCACCACCCCCGCCGAGTTCACCGCGGGCGGGACCGTCACCTGCATCCCCTGCCCGATGGTCCGCTCCCGCCGCAGGGTCCGGGCGTCGAGCACGTCGACGCCGCCTCGCCCCGACGGCGGACACAGGACGCGGCCCGCGCGGACGACGACGTGGAAGCAGCTGTCGAGCTCCCGGGCCCGTGCCGTCTCCTTCCCCGTCCCGGCGTCCAGCGCCCGCACGGTGCCGTTCCCGGTGACGTACACCTGCCCGCCCGCCACGACCGGCGACTCGGGGAAGACGGAGATGGGCGTCCGCCACCGTTCCTTCGGCTTGCCGCCCGCAAGGCCGACCGCCGTCACCAACCCGCCCGGCTTCTCCATGTCCGTGCTGTCGACGTACGTCGTGTACAGGACGTCGCCGCGCAGATCCGTCCCCTTGACCGCGTACACACCCCCGGGCGCGGGCTGCCGCGCCACCTCCTTGCCGTCGCTCAGCCGGTACCCGACAACCCCGTCGTGCGCGGTCACCCAGGCCACGTCCCCGACGACCGCCGGGTACTGGGAGCCCGTCTGCAACTCCGCGCCCCTCGACGGCTTCGTCCAGAGCTTCGTGCCGTCGGCGGCGCGCAGGGCGACCGCGGAGCCGCCGTCGCCCGAGCAGACCAGGACCTCGGGGCCGAGCGAGCAGGGGCCGACGGCCGCCGGAACCTGGACGGCCCATGGGGACCAGCCCTTCGGCCGGGCCCTGTGGTCGGAGCCGTCCTTGCCGAAGTCGCCCGCGTGACCCTCGCCCCCGTACGGCTGGATCACATGGTCGAGCGCCACGGGCCCGGCACTCGGCGTCGGCGTGCGACTTCCCGAACTCGCGCCGCCGCTCGGCGTGGCCCCGGCCGAGCCGCCCTGCCCGCCGGACCCGCCCTCCCGGTTGAGCACCACGACCCCCGCGGTCGCGAGGACCGCCACGGCCACCGCTCCCGCCGCGATCCGCCCCCACGGACGGCGCCGCGGCTCCGACGGCTCGGCGGCCGCGGGCCGTCGACCCGCGACCGTGGGGGAGTACGGGACCACAGGGCCGATCGTCGGCAGGTCCGCCACCCCCGCGCCCGACCCCGCCGCCTCACCGATCCGCCGCGCCGAGTCCCCGTACTCCGCGAGCAGCGACAGCACTCCGCCCGGCCACGGGAACGCCGTCGGCACCTCCGCGCCCAGCAGCTCCACCAGCTCCGCCGCCGTCGGACGCTCCGCCGGGTCGAGCCGCAGACATTGCTCCAGGACCGGTCGCAACTCCTCCGGTGCGCCCGACAGTTCGGCGTCCGCCCGGCTGATCCGGAAGATGACCGACGCCAACTCCTCGTCGTGGAACGGCCCGCGCCCGCTCGCCGCGAACGCGAGCACCGCGCCCAGGCAGAAGACGTCCGACGCGGGCACGACCGCCCGGCTCCCGACCAGGTGCTCCGGCGCCATGAACCCCGGCGAGCCCACCACGAGCCCCGTCGAGGTGAGCGCGGTCGCCTCGAAGGCCTGCGCGATGCCGAAGTCGATGAGCTTGGGCCCGGAGGCCCCGAGCAGCACGTTCGCGGGCTTCAGGTCCCGGTGGAGCACCTGTGCCCGGTGCACCGAGTCCAGCGCCCGCGCGAGCGCCGCGCCCAGCGCCCGTACCGCCGCGACGGGCAGCGCCCCGGCCCGGGTGACGGCCTCGGCGAGCGAGGGGCCGGGGACGTACTCGGTCGCCAGCCACGGCACGGTCGCGTCGGCGTCCGCGTCGACGAGCAGCGCGGCGTACGGGCTGCTCACGGCCCGCGCGGCCGTGATCTCGCGCCGGAACCGGGTCCGGAAGTCGCCGTCGACCTCCAGGTCCTCCCGGACGGTCTTCACGGCGACCATCCGGTACGGATCGGCCGTCGGCTCGTCCGCGCGGCACGCCAGATGGACCTCGCCCATGCCACCCGCGCCCAGCCTGGCGAGCAGCCGGTAGGGGCCGACGAGGCGCGGCGGCTGCCCGGAGGGCAGTGCTTCCAGCACGAACACGTCCTTTCAGTACGTCACGTGGAGGGTCCCGTACGTCACTTGGGAAGCTCGACGGAGGCGACGACGCCCTGGTCGTAGGCGATGTGGGCGATCCCGCCGATGACGAGCACTTCGGGTGACCGGATCCTCTCGGCGAAGTCCAGCTCGTCCTTCTTCGCGCGCGGCCCCGGTGCCCCCGGGACCGGCCGCACGTCCAGCGCGGAGGGCTTGCCGTCCTTGCCGATCCGCACGGTGTAGAGCGAGGTGTAGTCGGCGTACACGACCTGGTCGCCGGCGAGCAGGGGCGCCGACAGCGCCTGCTCCAGCCCCGCCGGGGCGGCCTTGGTCGGGTACTGACCGAGCCGCGACCCCGTCTTCGCGTCATGGACCGACACGCCCTTGTCGCCGGTGGCGACGACCGTCCGGGAGTCCATGGCCGCCGCGTCCAGCGCCGCGACCGGCGCGGGCAGCGCGGCCCTGGGCGCGAGGGTGGCCGCGTCCATGACGTGCAGCACCGTCCGCTCCGACCTGTCCACGGGGTCGATCACGCGTTCGGTGCAGTACGCCGCGGGACCGAGGACCTTCACGGTCATGCAGCCCTCGGCCTCCTTGGCGACCTGCCCGAGCAGGTCGCCGCTCTTCGCTTCGTACGCCACGATTCCGGCGTCGCTGACCGCGTACACCCGCCCCTGGGCGAAGGCCACGGCGTCGAAGGCGCGGTACTCCGCGCGGGAGAGGAACGCGTTGGTCAGGGCCTTGGTCCACAGCTGACGGCCGTCGGCCAGGGAGAAGGCGCTCAGGAAGACCTGGAGCCTGCCCGTGTCCTCCTCCGTCGTGGAACGGGTCGTGGCGAAGACCACGCCGTCGCCCACGAGGGGTCGACTGTCGGCGTCCTGCGAGCCCCAGGCCTTCTTCTCCCAGCGGACCTTCCCGCTCCGTGCCTCCCGCACCTGGAGCTTGTCGCCGGAGGTGAGGACCACGGCGGAGTCGTGGACAGCGGGTCGCGCGGTCGCACCCGCGATGAAGATCCCACCGGTGGGTCCGACGTAGCTGGTGTTGTTCCGCGGGTCCGGTACGAGGTCCGCCTCCCACAGCCGCTCCCCGCTCGCCGGATCCAGCGCCTCGTACCGCCCGTCCACCGTCCGGCACACCACCACGGACTCCCCGGCCGAGCAGCCGAACGCCGGGGCCGTCAGCTTGGCCTGCCACGGCTTCCAGCCGGCCGGCCGCTGCGCCGGGTTCTGCGGGACGACCCCGGAGGCGTCGGCCAGGCCCCGGTCGTCGACACCGGCGACCTTCGCCACGGCCGGCGCGGTCGCGGGCGGCGGAGCCGCCTTCGCCGGCGGGGCCTTCCGCTCCGCCTCCGGCCACAGCAGGTACGCGCCCACGCCCGCACCGAGCACCGCGAGCGCCACCACCCCCGCGATCACCCCCCGGCGCCGCCGCTTCCCCGAAGGAGCAGGCCCAGGCGCCGCCCCCGGCCCCATCGTCGGCAGCTCGTCAAGACCCGGCGCCGCCACCGGACCCGCCGCCGGGACCTCCAGCAGCGGTCCGCCCGACGCCACCAGCTGGGCCAGTTCCCGGCCGTACTCGCCGATGTGGTCCCGTACGCCCTCCGGCCACGCCGGACGGCGCTCCCCGCCCAGCAGGGCCACCAGCTCCTCCGGCGTCGGGCGCTCCGCGGGGGCGAGGCGCAGGCAGCGCTCCACCACCGGGCGGAGCTCGTCCGGGACGCGGCCCAGGTCCGCCTCCGCCTGGGAGACGCGGTACAGGACGGCCGCCAGCGGGCCGTCCCCGAAGGGGTCCTCGCCGGTCGCCGCGTAGCAGAGCAGGGAGCCCAGGCAGAAGACGTCCGAGGCCCCCGTGACGTGCCGCGCGCCCAGGACGTGCTCGGGCGACATGAAGGCCGGGGTGCCGACCATCATCCCGGTCGCGGTCATGGTCGTGGCACCGGTGCTGCGGGCGATGCCGAAGTCGATCAGGCGCGGGCTGTCCACGGAGAGCATCACGTTGCCCGGCTTGAGGTCGCGGTGCAGGACTCCGGCGCTGTGCAGGTCCGCGAGCGCGCGGGCGATCCCGGCGCCCAGCTCCCGTACCGTCGCCACCGGCAGCGCGCCGCCCCGCCGCACGGCCTGCGACAGGCTCGGCCCGGGGACGTACGCGGTCGCCAGCCACGGCACCTCGGCGTCCGCGTCCCCGCCCTCCGGCGCGGCCGCGTACGTGCTCCGCACCAGCCCGGCGACCTTGATCTCGCGGCGGAAGCGGTCCCGGAAGGCGGGCTCGGCCGCCACGTCCCGCCGTACGGTCTTCACGGCGACGAAGGTGCCCCCGTGGTCCGCCCGGCCCAGGAAGACCTCTCCCATGCCGCCGGCCCCGAGCCGGGCCAGCACCTCGTACGGTCCGATCTGCCGTGGCGTGCCCTCACGCAGCGGTCCCAGCACGTCTCATCTCCCCCTTGTGACGCGACGTGACACGACGTCAGCACATGACGTCAGCCCGCATCATTACATGTGCATGCACAGCGAAGGGCCGGACCCCCGAAGGGGTCCGGCCCTCGTCACTGCGAGCGGGCTCAGCCGGTGTACGGCTTGGCGCTGAGGATCTTCACCGCGGCCTTGTTGCCGTTCGGCAGTTCGTACTCGGCGTCCTCGCCGGCCTTCTTGCCGTTCACGCCCACGCCGAGCGGGGACTGCGGGGAGTACGTCTCGATGTCGCCGCTGGCGTACTCGCGCGAGGCCAGCAGGAAGGTCATCGTGTCGTCCTCGTCGCCGTCGAAGGCGATCGTCACGACCATGCCGGGGGCGACGACGCCCTCGTCGGCCTGGGCCTCGCCGACCTTGGCGTGCTCCAGGAGCTGGGTCAGCTGGCGGACCCGGAGCTCCTGCTTGCCCTGCTCCTCCTTGGCCGCGTGGTACCCGCCGTTCTCGCGCAGGTCGCCCTCCTCGCGCGCCGCGGCGATCTTGGCGGCGATCTCGGTTCGCGCGGGACCAGACAGGTACTCCAGCTCGGCCTTGAGCTGGTTGTACGCCTCCTGGGTGAGCCAGGTGACGTTGTCGCTGGTCTGGGTCACGGGTGCTCCTCGTAGGTACTGGGAATACAAAGCATCGCCCTACCCAGAAGGATTTCCTTCCCGGGCGGGCGAAACCACGAGCCTAACAATTAGTGGCAGAAAGGGGGAGGACATAAACCATCAAGATGGCGTCACGCCTGGTCAGCGGGTGAACCGGGGTTCGACACGCCACCCGGTCCCTACCCACCGCTACGGCGCGCTACACCCGACGAGCTCGGCGCTGGTGGCCCGCGCGGTCGTCCGGACGGTCACCACGGTGTCGATGCGCCCCTCGGCCTGGTCGAAGCGGACGTCCTTGCGTCCCACCTCGGCCCCGTCCTCGGAACGGGAACGCAGCGTGCAGACGCCCTGCGCGTCGACGTCCTTGCGCACCTCCAGGTGCACCTGCACCTCGGTGTCGCTCACCACGTCGAACTTGATCATCTCGGCGCTGATCCTGCTCTCGACCACGTAGTGCCAGCCGAACCAGCCCATGAGCCCGAGGAACAGCACGCCGAGAACGGCACCGGCGATCTTGAGTTTGCGGTCGGCGCGCTCGTCCGCGGAGCGCCCGTAGCGCCCCTCGGGCAGCTGCTCTCGCACCGCACTCATGATCGTTCCTCTCGCAGCGGGGGTGGGAATTTTCCTACCCCCGTTTTCCGTCACTATAGAGACCTCCCTCAGCGACGAATCACAGAGGATCGAGTCTTGACTGAGCAGCTGCGACTGATGGCCGTTCACGCCCACCCCGACGACGAGTCGAGCAAGGGCGCGGCGACCATGGCCAAGTACGTGTCCGAGGGGGTGGACGTGCTCGTGGTCACGTGCACGGGCGGCGAGCGTGGCTCCGTCCTCAACCCCAAGCTCCAGGGCGACGCCTACATCGAGGCGAACATCCACGAGGTGCGCCGCAAGGAGATGGACGAGGCCCGGGAGATCCTGGGCGTCGAGCAGGAGTGGCTGGGCTTCGTCGACTCCGGCCTGCCGGAGGGCGACCCGCTGCCCCCGCTCCCCGAGGGCTGCTTCGCCCTGGAGGACGTCGACACGGCGGCCGGGGCCCTGGTCCGCAAGATCCGCGCCTTCCGTCCGCAGGTCATCACGACCTACGACGAGAACGGCGGGTACCCGCACCCCGACCACATCATGACCCACAAGATCACGATGGTGGCCTTCGACGGCGCGGCCGACACCGAGAAGTACCCGGAGGCCGAGTTCGGCCCGGCGTACCAGCCGCAGAAGGTCTACTACAACCAGGGCTTCAACCGCCCCCGCACCGAGGCCCTGCACCGGGCGCTCCTCGACCGGGGCATGGAGTCCCCGTACGGCGACTGGCTGAAGCGCTGGGACGAGTTCGAGCGCACGGAGCGGATCCTGACCACGCACGTCCCGTGCGCGGACTTCTTCGAGATCCGCGACAAGGCCCTGATCGCGCACCGTACGCAGATCGACCCGGACGGCGGCTGGTTCCGGGTGCCGATGGAGATCCAGAAGGAGGTCTGGCCGACGGAGGAGTACGAGCTCAGCAAGTCGCTGGTGCCCACCTCCCTCCCCGAGGACGACCTCTTCGCGGGCATCCGCGACAATGCCTGACATGAGCGCACACCTGGCACTGACCCAGCTTGTCCCCTTCGCCGCCGAAGAGCTGGACAAGAACAAGGTGACCCCCGGCGTCCTCGGCTTCGTCGTCTTCGCCGTGATGGCGGTCGCCGTCTGGATGCTGATGAAGTCGATGAACCGCCACATGGGCAAGGTCTCCTTCGAGGAGACCCCGGAGCCGAAGGCGGCCCCCGCCGCCGCCAAGGCCGCCCCGCGCGAGTAGCACGACGGCCGTAGGTGCGGGCTCCTCCCAGAGGGAGCCCGCACCTCGGCGATCCCGGGGCCCGTACCTCGGCGACCTCGATCTTGGGCCTCAGGCCACCCCCACCGGCACCCCCATCACCTCGCGCGCGTGCCGGTTCGGGACCATGCCCAGCTGCCAGGCCTGCCAGCCCGACTCCAGCTGCACGCCCCGCTCCAGGACCAGCGCGTACGCCTCCGCGCAGTCCTCCACCTTGCCGTCCCGGGGCGCGTGCCGGTCCTGGATCAGTACGGCCAGCTCCTCCTGGGCCACCGCCGTGCCCACCTCCACCCCGCCCGGCGAGGCGTACGGGAGCAGCGTGCAGCGCAGGAAGCGGGCCCAGTCGGCGCCCCGCCGGTCGCCGTACGACAGGAACAGCCGCTCCGCCTCCCCGCACAGCTCCAGGGCCTGCGCGGTCTTCCCGTTCCCCGCGTCCACGATCGCCAGCTCCAGGCACGTCCACGCCTCGCCGTGGGCCACCCCGATGCGGTGGAAGTCCGCCCGCGCGTCCACCAGGAGCTGCCGGGCGAAGCCGGAGTTGCGCAGATTGCCGGTCTGGGCCGCCCGCTGGTCCCGCGTGACCCGCCCCGAGTGGTGCCGGGCGCACGCGAGCCCGTACACGTCCCGCATCCGCGAGAACATCGTGCGCGCCCGCTCCAGCTCCCGTACCGCCTGATCCAGGTCCCCGCGCTCCTCCAGGGCGTGCCCCAGGTAGTACAGCGTCCAGGCCTCGCCCCGGGCGTCCTCCTGCTCGCGGTGGCGGGCGAGCGCCCGGCGCAGCCCGTCGACCGCGGGCGCGATCTCGCCCTCGACGAGCCGGCCCCGGGCCAGCTGGGTCAGCGCCCACGCCTCGCCGCGCCCGTCCCGGGTCCGCCCGTACAGGTCAAGGGCCGTCCGCAGCTCGGTGTCGGCCCGCTCCACGTCGCCCATCCGCAGACAGACCTGGCCGAGCTGGAAGTGCGCCCAGGCCTCGCCGTGCAGGGACTCGTTCTCCCGGTGCAGCTCCAGGGCCCCGCCCAGCAGCGCAAGCGCCTCCGCCAGGTTCGCCCGGTCCCGCTCGACCGCCGCGAGGGCGTGCATCGTCCAGCCCCGGTCGGCCGCGAGCGACGCCGGCTCCTGGAGCACCAGGGCCTCCCGCAGCTTCGCCGAGGCCTCCGCGAGGTTGCCCTGGTGGTGCAGGGTGATCCCGAGCGAGCAGAGCGCGAGCGCCGCCCCCGCGTCCTGGTGCGCCTCCTGGTAGAGCGAGACCACCGAGGTCAGCGTGGTGCGCGCCTTGTCGAGCTCGCCGAGCTGCCGGGCGGCGATACCGGTCCGCCACTGCACCGACCGGGACAGCAGCCCCTGCCCGACCGCGTCCGTGAGCTCGTTGATCTCGCCGAGCCGGTAGAGGTCGCCGCGCAGCAGGCAGTAGTCGCAGAGCGCGCCGAGCAGGTTCAGGACCGCCTGCTGGTCGACGCCCTCCGCGTGCCGCAGCGCGGCGGTGATGAAGCTCGACTCGTCGTCCAGCCAGCGCAGCGCCGCGTCCAGCGAGCCGAAGCCGTGCCCGTCGAAGCGGGCGGCGCGGTTGACGCGTGTCGACATCTTGCCGTCGACCATCCGGATCACCGCGTCCGCGAGCTCCGCGTAGCTCTGGATCAGCCGCTCCTGCGCCGCCGCGATCGCCGCCGCGTCCTCCTCGTCCGCCAGCCGGACCGCCGCGAACCCGCGCACCGCGTCGTGCAGCCGGTACCGCTCCCCGCGCACATGGTCCAGGAGCCCCGCCCGGGCCAGCTCCGCGAGCAGCCGCGCCCCCTCCTGCCCGCTCGCGCCGAGCAGCGCCCCGGCCGCGGCGGCCCCCAGCGAGGCCCGCCCGGCGAGCGCGAGCCGCCGCAACAGCCGCCGCCCGTCCTCGTCGAGATCGGTGAAGTACCGCACGGAAAGGGCCCGTTCGACGGGATCCCCGCTCCCGCGGCCGGCGAGCGACCGCGCGAGCTCGCCCATCGACCGCCGGCCCAGCGAGGAACCCGCGACCCGCAGTGCCAGCGGCAGCCCGCCGCACAGCTCCCGGACCTCCCCGAACGCCTCGGCGTCGTACGGCCCCGGATCCGGTGCCTGGGCCGCCTCCCGCAGCAGCTCCTCCGCGCCCGCCGCGTCCAGCGCCGCCACCGGCAGCGCGTGCACCGACGCCGGCACGTCCGCGCCCAGGTCCAGCGGCTCCCGGCAGGTCACCAGGACCAGACTGTCCGAGCGCTCCGGCAGCAGCACCCGGACCTGCTCCGCCTCCACCGCGTCGTCCAGGATCACCGTCACCGCCAGCCCGGTCAGATGCTGGTGGTACAACTCGCCCAGCCTGCGAACCTGTTGATCCGCGGACGACCGTTCGCGGAACAGCAGCTGCTCACGCGGCGCGCCGAGCCGGTTCAGCAGATGCAGCAGCGCCTCCCGGGTCGACAGCGGCTTCTCGCCGGGCGTCCCGCCCCGCAGGTCCACCACGCACGCCCCGCGGAACTGGTCCCGCAGCGCGTGCGCCGCCCGCACCGCGAGCGTCGTACGGCCCGCGCCCTGCTCCCCGTGGAGCATCACGACCGTCGGCCGCGTCCGGGTCGAGGCCCGGCCCGCCTGCACCCACTGCGTGATCTGCGCCAGCTCGGTCCGCCGCCCCGCGAACGGCCCGCCCGGGTCCGGCAGATGGCCGAAGGACTGCTCCAGGACGGTACGTCTACGGGCCGCGGCGCTGCGGTCGGAGCCCCGCAGCTGCGACACCACCTTCTGCGCGGGCTGCTGGGCCGTCGCCAGCAGCACCCGCTGCTGGTCGAGGAACGGCCGCACGCCCCGTACGTCGAGCGCCGTCAGCCACTGCAGCCGCAGCTGCTCGGGGCCGCCCGGCTGGCCGAGCGCGCCCGCCCTGCGGTGGGCGGCCGGCCAGTGCCCCGCGGTCACCTTCAGGACGGTCGCCGCCGCACCCGCCACCGCGACCGCGGCCCCGGCGCCGAGCGCCGTCCCGGTGGCGGTGCCGAGCGCCAGGTCCGCGCCGAAGGCGGCGACCGCCGCGACGGCCGTGACCAGCACGGGCGTTCCCACCGCGGCTCTGCTGAATCGATCCCCCAGGGACCGCTGCCCGGCCTCCGCCTCTTCCAGGGCCCGTAGATAGGCCGCGTACTCCTCGCCCGCACTCGCCGCCATGGTGTCCAGCGCGGCCCGGCCGCGTGCCAGCAGGGCCGTGGCGTCGGAGCGGCCCCCGGAGCGCCGCACCTCCTCCTCCACGGCGCGTGCCAACAGCCGCTCGGCGTCGGCCCGGTGGCTGTCCCGCATGTGCGTCCCCCTCCGAGAGCTTCCGCTTTCCGGCCCCAAGTGTCCTGCGTGACGCGCGTCGGCGCGAGGGAGCGGGCCGTCCCGCCTCCCGAACGCCTGGCCCTCGACACGGCGTCCGATGGCGTTCATCAGCCGAATACCGCGTCCGGGTGACCCCCCGGAACCAATCCGATTTCGGGCAGTTGATCAGCGTGCTTCGGCTAACGGAGCGTTCCAGGGCCCTCGAGCTCAAGAAGGAAGACTCGTGATCAAGAAGGTTCTTGCTACGGCGGCAGTTGCGGCTTCGGTCGTCGGTGTGACGGCGACCGCCGCGTCCGCGGCCGGCAACGACGGCGGCAGCGCCAACATCATCGGCAACACGTCGAAGCAGTCGATCGGCTCCAACTCCACCGGCGGCTACATGAGCCCGAACTTCGGTCTCGTCAACGGTGGCGTCCTGCACTGCTTCGACGTCCAGAAGCTCCAGGCGCAGGTCCCGATCGGCGTCATCGCCGTTCCGGTCGCCGTCCAGGACGTTCTGGGCAACCCGGTCTCGAACCAGACCTGCAACCAGAACGCGGTGCAGCAGAACGGCGACAACGCCCTCTCGCACATCCTGGGCGAGGTCCTCTCCCAGAACGGGAACGTCGGCGGCTGAGTCCGACCGCGCCGTTGAGGCGGCCCCGTTCCTCGCATTCGACCTGCGAGGAACGGGGCCGCTTCGCGTACCACCATCCCTGCCCCGTTCTGCCGCCGCCACCCGTGGCGTACGACCGGGGCCTCGCCGTGTGCGCGAGGATGGGGGCATGCCGAACAGACTGGCCCATGAGACGTCCCCCTATCTCCTCCAGCACGCCGACAACCCGGTCGACTGGTGGCCGTGGTCGGCCGAGGCCTTCGAGGAGGCCCGCCGCCGCGACGTCCCGGTGCTGCTCAGCGTCGGCTACAGCAGCTGTCACTGGTGCCACGTCATGGCCCACGAGTCCTTCGAGGACGAGACGACCGCCGCCCAGGTCAACGAGCACTTCGTCGCCGTCAAGGTCGACCGCGAGGAGCGGCCCGACGTCGACGCCGTGTACATGGAGGCCGTGCAGGCGGCGACCGGGCAGGGCGGCTGGCCGATGACCGTCTTCCTCACCCCGGACGCGGAGCCCTTCTACTTCGGTACGTACTTCCCGCCCGAGGCCCGGCACGGCATGCCCTCCTTCGGTGACGTCCTCGACGGGGTGGCCCGGGCCTGGACCGAGCGCCGTGACGAGGTCGGCGAGGTCGCCGGGAAGATCGTCAAGGACCTCTCCGCCCGCTCCCTCGCCTATGGTGGCGACGGCGTGCCCGGCGAGGAGGAGCTGGCCCAGGCGCTGCTCGGCCTGGTCCGCGAGTACGACAGCCGCAGCGGCGGCTTCGGCGGGGCGCCCAAGTTCCCGCCGTCGATGGCGCTGGAGTTCCTGCTCCGCCACCACGCCCGTACGGGAGCGGAGGGCGCGCTGCAGATGGCGTCCGACACCTGCGAGGCGATGGCCAGGGGCGGGATCTACGACCAGCTCGGCGGCGGCTTCGCCCGCTATGCCGTGGACCGCGAGTGGGTCGTCCCGCACTTCGAGAAGATGCTCTACGACAACGCCCTGCTGTGCCGTCTGTACGCGCACCTGTGGCGGGCCACCGGCAGCGACCTGGCACGCCGGGTCGCGCTGGAGACGGCCGACTTCATGGTCCGCGAACTGCGCACCCCCGAGGGCGGTTTGGCCTCCGCGCTCGACGCCGACAGTGACGACGGCGCCGGCAAGCACGTCGAGGGCGCGTTCTACGTCTGGACGCCGGCGCAGTTGGACGCCGTGCTCGGCGAGGAGGACGGCGCGTACGCGGCGCGGTACTTCGGGGTGACGGTCGAGGGCACCTTCGAGGAGGGCGCCTCCGTCCTCCAACTCCCGCAGGACGCCGGGGTCGCCGACGCCGACCGGATCGCCTCGATCAAGGAGCGGCTGCTCGCCGCCCGCGACGCGCGCGAGCGCCCCGGCCGGGACGACAAGATCGTCGCCGCCTGGAACGGCCTCGCGATCGCCGCGCTCGCCGAGACCGGCGCCTTCTTCGACCGGCCCGACCTCGTCGAACGCGCCACCGAGGCCGCCGACCTGCTGGTACGGCTCCACATGGGCGAGGGCGCGCGGCTCTCCCGTACCTCCAAGGACGGCAAGACCGGGGCGAACGCGGCGGTCCTGGAGGACTACGCCGATGTCGCCGAGGGCTTCCTCGCGCTCGCCGGGGTGACCGGCGAGGGCGTCTGGCTGGAGTTCGCGGGCTTCCTCCTCGACATCGTGCTCGACCAGTTCGTCGCCGAGGGCGGCGCGCTCTACGACACCGCCCACGACGCCGAGACCCTGATCCGCCGCCCCCAGGACCCCACGGACAACGCGACCCCGTCCGGCTGGACGGCCGCCGCCGGCGCCCTCCTCTCGTACGCCGCGCACACCGGCTCCGAGGCGCACCGCACCGCCGCCGAGGGCGCCCTCGGCGTGGTCAAGGCGCTCGGTCCGCGCGCGCCCCGGTTCATCGGCTGGGGGCTCGCCACGGCGGAGGCCCTGCTCGACGGGCCGCGCGAGATCGCGGTGGTCGGCGGCCCCGGCGACGACGGCCCGGCCCGGGCGCTGCACCGGACCGCGCTGCTCGGCCCGGCGCCCGGCGCGGTCGTCGCCTTCGGCGCCCCGGACAGCGAGGAGTTCCCGCTGCTCAAGGACCGCCCGCTGGTGAACGGCGGCGCGG
This sequence comes from Streptomyces sp. NPDC026092, assembly GCF_040638605.1. Taxonomy (NCBI): domain Bacteria; kingdom Bacillati; phylum Actinomycetota; class Actinomycetes; order Kitasatosporales; family Streptomycetaceae; genus Streptomyces; species Streptomyces sp. NPDC026092. The sequence goes on along the minus strand of NZ_JBEZYN010000021.1, from coordinate 86,864 downwards.
CCGCCTACGTCTGCCGCCACTTCACCTGCGACGCGCCGACGACGGACCCGGCCGTCCTGGCCCGCTCGCTCTCCGGCTAGTCGCAGACGAGGGAACTGCCTCCGGTCGGCCGGTAGTCGCCCAGGCCCTTGGGGATCGTGCTCGTCGACGTCGGGCGGGCCTCGGGCAGCGGCCGGTCGGAGCGCAGTGCCTCGAAGACCTCCGCCGCCTGCTCCTTGTCCCAGGAGATGGAGGACCCGACGCCCCCGATGGTGGGGTTGAAGCGGGTGATCGGTACGGTCGCGAACTCCAGGTCGGCCGGCTCCAGGTTCCGCAGCCGGAAGGCGAGCCCGACCATCTCCGGTACGGAGAGGGAGCGTTCGGCCTCCGGCGCGGACCGCAGGGTGGAGGCGATCCGCCACAGCCGGACCGGGTCGTGGGGCAGGTCGCTCCGCAGCGTCCGCCACATGTTGAGGACGAACTTCTGCTGCTTCTTGATCCGCCCGAAGTCCATGTTCCCGTCCCGCCGCGACCGTACGTACTGCAGCGCCTCGCCGCCCCGGACCCGCTTCGTGCCCGGGGCGAGGTCGATCCCCGTGACCGGGTCCTTGAGCGGTTCCGCCGTGCAGATCGGCACGCCGTCCTCGACGCGGTCCACGCCGTCGATGAAGTGCCGGAAGTCGATCTCCAGATAGCGGTGGACGGGCGTGGCCGTCATCCGCTCGACGGCCTCGATCGTGAACGCGGGTCCGCCTTCCGTGTGAGCCGCGTTGATCTTCACCAGGTGCGGCGCGTGCACCTTGCCCGTCCGCTGGTCGACGTGTTCCTCGGGCAGGGAGGAGAGCGAGTCACGGGGCAGGCTGACCACGCTGACCCGATCGTCGGCGGCGGAGACGTGCACCAGCATCATCACGTCGCTGCAGTCGCAGCCCCTGCCGCCGGCCCTGAACCGCTTCAACTCGTCGGCGGTGAGCCCCGCCCGGCTGTCCACCCCGACCACCAGGATGTTGAGCCCGTCGGGCGGGGACGGGAGGGCCGGGGCGGCGCCCGCGAGCGCCCCCGATCCGAGGACGACGAACACCGCCGAGGCGAGCGCGATCCGGCGCGTGCGGGAGGATCTGACTACGGTCATATGTGCTCACCACCGAGGTTCGGGAACAGGTGAACCCGCACCGTAAAGCGGTCTCCGTCGCACACAGGTTCGCGACGCGACATGGTTCGGTCGAATCACTCTCCTGCGGGCACTGTGTAATGATGCGGGAACCGCCGTGGAGGGGAGGGAAGATGGCAGCCGATCCCGGGAAATGGGAGCGGATGGCCTTCATTCCGAAGAGCCGTTATGTGGCGGAACCGCCACCTGTCGACAGGGGACCCTTCCCCGTCTATTCCTCGCTCGTGCAGCAGTGGGCGCTGGCCGGGCGCACCGTCCCCGGCATGCCGGACCGCGAGTGGGAGCGGCTGGTCGCGATGCCCGTCTGGCCGCGCTGACGCGTCCGATCGCTCCGACGCCCCAGGTGCGGTGGGCTCAATGGAGTGAATACCGCTCCGGTGGCGATAAGCCGGTTTCCTTTCCGGGGCATGGTCGTTGTGATGTGTGCGGTGGAGGTCGGGGGCTCCAATGCTCCGGCGATTCACGAAATCCGTGAAATTCCGTCCGCCGCGGAAAGGACCTAAGAAAATGAAGTGCAAGAAGGCCGCGGTCGTCGTCGCCGGACTGTTCATGGCCCTGGGTGCGGCCGCCCCCGCGATGGCGGACGCCGACGCGTACGGTGCGGCCATCGGTTCGCCGGGTGTCCTCTCGGGCAACGTCGTCCAGGTTCCGGTCCACGTCCCGATCAACGTCTGCGGCAACTCCGTGAACGTGATCGGCATCCTGAACCCGGCTGCCTTCAACACCTGCGTCAACGCCTGACGCACGCTCAGGGCCGGCCCCCGGAACGTCCTGCGACGTTCCGGGGGCCGGCCCTTCGTCATGCCCGCGCGGCCGGCGTCCGCTCCTCGCCCGTACGAGGACGGGCCACCGCGCCACGGGCCGTGGACCGCAGCCGCAGCCGCTGCCGCACCCCGCGCACAAGCCGCCCGGCCGTGTAGCCCGCACCGAACACGAACCGCATCGACGGCCCGTACGAAGGCGCCGTCAGCAGCCCGGCCAGGAACAGGCCCGGCCGCGACGACTCGAAGAGCGCCCCGACCTCCGGCGCCCCGCCCGCGCCCACCGTGCGCAGCGAGCCCCGGAGCGCGGGGGAGAGCACCCCGGCCCGGTCCAGACTCGGGGTGAACCCGGTCGCCGCGATGACGTGGTCGGTGGTCAGGACGGCCGGCCCCGCGGGCCCGGACACCTCGAGCCGCAGCCGCTCGTCGGCGGTCGGCTCCGCGGCGACGATGTGCGTGCCGAGGCGTACGTCGCCCACGGCCGCGAACCGTTCGCGCAGCCACCACGCGCCCGCCGGGCCGAGGGCCGAGTCGAAGATCCGCTCACGGGTGTGCGCGGGCAGCCGCCGGAAGAGCCCGGGGGTGTCCGCGTACAGGCGGTTGTGCCAGCCGCAGCCGAGGCCCGTGTGCGGGGCGCGCAGCGACTGCCAGAGGCCGCGGTCGAGGGCCGGCGGCAGGGTGTTCCAGTTCAGCCGGTCCGAGCGGGCCAGGATCCGGGCGTGGGCGCCCTGTTCGGTGAGGATCGCCGCCGTCTCCAGGGCCGCCTGACCGGCGCCGACGACGGTGACGTCCCGCCCCGCGAAGCCGTCGAGCTCGCCGTGGTGGCTGCTGTGGGTGACGTACGCGCGCGGCAGACCGCGCAGGGGGCCGGGGATCTCCATGAACGGCAGGACGCCGACGGCGAGGGCCACCGTCCGCGTACGGAGCGACTCGCCGTCCTCCGTGACCACCTCGAAGCCGTTGGGGTGCGGGGCGACCGAGGCGATCAAGCGCTCGTCGAGCGCCGGGACCGTCTGGCGGGCGAACCAGTCGCCGTAGTCGGCGAAGAAGCCGACCGGGAGCGGGACGCCGTGTTCGGCGCGGATGCCTCGGGAGGCCGCGTAGGCGTCGAGTCCGTACGCGCCGCGCGGGTCGGAGAGATGCGAGGCCCAGGGCTCGGACTTCAGGAACATGCCCGAGGGCATGGCGTGCCAGGACTCCATCGGGCGGCCGAAGGTCCGCAGGTTCAGGCCGTGGGCCGCCGCGTGGGCGGCAACCGAGAGCCCGTAGGGTCCGGCTCCCACAATCACCAGGTCGTACATGGTGCCTTCCGTTGTCATCGTCGGGTCATACGGTCGGAGGCGGTACGGGCCGTCGGCGGCGACGGCACGGCCGCCACCCTCCGTGGGTGGCCCGGGGAGAGCAGGCGACGGAGCGTCACCAGGCCCTTGCGCAGGACGTGCAGGAGCCAGGTCCCGGCCATCGCGAGCGCGGGCGCGAGATCGTCGGCGGCGAACCAGGCCGTCTCCGTCCGTCCTCGCGGCTCGTCCGTGCGCCGTCGGCCGGGCGAGGTGAGCACGGACAGCGCCGCGTAGTTCTCGACGACGAACCTGCGGCCGTACGAGGGCGAGTGCGCCGGGACCGTACGGCCCGTCAGGTCCAGGTGCATCGCCCGGACGACGTCGAGCCCGTCGGGGTCGGCGAAGAGCCGGAACTGGGCGCCGGGCCTGGGGTTGAAGTCGAGCAGGTGGTACGTGCCGGTCGCCCGGTCGAGCCGGAAGTCCAGGTCGAACACGCCCCGGTAGCCGAGCGCGGCCAGCAGCTCGCCGGCCATCCGCTCGACCACCGGGTTCGCCGTCCAGCGGCCGACCGCCGTGAGCCCCGCACCCTCCGGCCACGACCGCTCCTTGCGCCCGGCAGCCCCGGCGGCGACGCGCCCGGCGGAGTCGGCGTACCCGTGGAAGAACCAGTCCAGGTCGCGTCCCGGCGGCAGCAGGCCTTGGAGCAGCAGCCGGCTGCCGGCCTCGGGCGTACGGGCGTACAGCGCCCGGACCTCGGTCAGCGACCGCACGATCGAGGTGGAGCGCAGGCCGCTGCCGGGCGGGAGCAGCCAGGGGCGGCTCCACTTGGCGACCACGGGCAGGCCGAGCGCCCAGGCCATGGCGGCTGCCTCGTCGGCGCTCTCCGGGAGTTCGGTCGGCGGGTGCGGCAGCGACAGGGCGCGGCAGGTCTCGGCGAGCTCGGCCTTGTCGGCGACCCGGGCCAGCCGGTCCGCCGACTGGTCGGGCAGGAGGTAGCGGTCCGTCAACTCCGCGCGGTGCTCCGCCAGGGCGAGGGCGCCGAGGTCGTCGAGGGGGACCAGGAGCGCGGGGCTCGCCAGGTCGGCGGAGAGCCGGAGCAGGAGGTCGGCCAGGGCGGCGGGGAGGGCGGACGGGGAGAGCGGCGCGGGGCGGGTGTGGACGGTCCGGACGTAGCGGGAGCGGGCGGCGGGGGTGGTGGGCGATTCCAGGACCGCGTGGACCGGGACTCCGGCTCTGCCCAGGGAGCGCGCCGCGCCGAGCGTGCCGTGATGAAAGGGGTTCCGGTCGAGTCGCACGAGGACTGCGGGGACGCGGGTGTCAAAACTCGGCACGGCTTTCCTTCGTCTCGGGTGCCCCAACTGGGCGATGAAATACACCAATGGACTACTGATCAGATCGGGGCGGAGTTCACGGTCGGCTTATTAGGAATACTTTCTGAGTATCGGACTGATGGACCATCAAATGATGTAGTGCGCGAAGGAGCGGCCATGGCAAACAGGAAGCGGAAGACATCGAGTGTGTGGCTGGGGGTGTTCACCGCAGGTCTCCTCGCCTCAGGTTCCGTCGTGCTGTCCTCTCCGGCCCACGCCGCCGAATCCGTAACGACACGGGACCCCGAACCGACTCTCTCCACCGCCCTGGGCGCGTTCCTCGAATCGGGGCCGTTCGGCGTCAACCGGATCGGTCAGCTGGAGCGCTGGCTCGGCGGCCGGGAGCTCCGGGTCGGCCACACCTACCTCCCCGGCGACCTCTGGTCGAACATCGAGAGCCCTCCGGGCTTCCTGGACGCCTGGGCGAAGTGGCGGAACCAGCAGGCTGACCGGCTGTTCGTGCTGAACGTACCGATGCTGGAGCGGAACGAGGCCGGGGTCTCCGACTACGAGGTCCGCCGGCAGCTCCAGCTCGGCGCCGCGGGGTACTACGACCACCACTTCAAGAAGCTGGCCGAGCGGCTCGTCTTGCTGAAGGCCACCGACACCGTCATCGTCCTCGGCTGGGAGATGAACGGGACGACGTACACCCACCGGTGCGCGCCGGATCCCACGGCCTGGAAGAAGTACTGGACGCGGATCGTCACCGCGATGCGTTCCGTACCGGGCCAGAAGTTCCGTTTCGACTTCAATCCGAGCCGGGGCACGGACGCCATTCCGTGGACGCAGTGCTACCCCGGTGACGACGTGGTCGACATCATCGGGATGGACTCGTACGACCAGCCGTCGGGGTCGAGTTTCGACCAGCACGTGAGCGAGCCGTACGGGCTGCAGAAGCAGGTGGATTTCGCGGCCGAGCACGGCAAGGAGATCTCGTACCCGGAATGGGGTCTTTTCCGGAACGGCGACAATCCCGAGTACATGCGGCGGATGCTCGAATGGATGGACGAGCACCAGCCGCTCTACCACACGATCACGGACTACTGTCCGCACGGCGTTTGGCAGTGCGACGCCAACCCGCGCTCCTCGCAGGTCTTCCGCGACATGCTGTCGGGCGCGGAGCCGGAGGAGCCGGAGATTCCGGAGATCCCGGAGATCCCGGAGGAGCCGGAGCTTCCCGAGGTACCTGAGGTACCTGAGGAGCCGGGGCTTCCCGAGGTGCCTGAGGTTCCGGAGGTGCCCGGAGTACCCGAGGTCCCGACGGAGCCCGAGCTGCCGGGGATCCCGACGGAGCCCGAGCTGCCGGGGATCCCGACGGAGCCCGAGGTCCCGACCAACCCCGTACCCAAGCCGGAGCCGAAGCCCGAGCCGAAGCCGGAGCCGAAGCCCGAGCCCAAGCCGGAGCCCAAGCCGGAGCCGAAGCCGGAGCCGAAGCCCGAGCCGAAGCCGGAGCCGAAGCCGGAGCCCAAGCCGGAACCGAAGCCGGAGCCAAAGCCCGAGCCGAAGCCGGAACCGAAGCCGGAACCGAAGCCCGAGCCGAAGCCGGAGCCCAAGCCGGAGCCCAAGCCGGAGCCCAAGCCGGAGCCCAAGCCGGAACCGAAGCCCGAGCCCAAGCCGCAGCCCGCGCCCGAGGAGACCTGCTGGACTCTGAACCTCGGTTCGTGGGTCGAGAGCTGGACCGGTGGCAAGGTCTGCGTCCCCAAGGTCGAGATGAACTGGAAGGACGAGGTCGAAGCCGAGGTCAACGACGCCTGGGAGGACCTCCTGGACAGCGACGACTGGCCCTTCTGACGCCCACCCCCGACGGCGGCGGAGGAGATCATCCCCCGCCGCCGTCGGCCCGTCCCGGGAGCCGGCCTCGGAGCGGTCCCGGCAGCCGCCCGAGCGCCCGCCCGACCCAGGCCCGCTCCCGCGCCTGCCGGGCCGCCCAGCGCCTGCCGTCCGCCGCGCCCGCGCGCAGCCACAGCAGCGGAGCCGTACCGTTCCCCGCCAGCATCAGCCGCTGGTTGGGGACGGTCTCCGGCCGCCAGTGCTGCTTGTACGGTTCGGTGCCCCGCAGCATGCTCAGCGTCGCCCGCCCGCTCGCGCTGGTCTCCCGGGCGCCGTGCCGCAGCAGCATCGTCGCCACGTCGACCTTCCGCTCGCGCAGCACGGGATCCGCGCCGTACAGATAGCCGCCCGCGAGCCGCGGCGACATCAGGGTCAGGTCCGCCGCGACGACGTCCCCGCCGAGCCGGAACTCCGTCACCCGCGCGTCCCCGCGCTCGACCATGGGCCGTACGGCCCGCGCGAGATGCTGGGCGAACCGGTCGCTGGTGTGCTCGACGGTCACGCCCCGGCCCTGCCACTGCAGCTGATGCAGCTTCAGGAGCCGGTCGAGGGCGTCCGGCACCTCGTCCCCCGGCACGATCCGCTCGTCGATCCCGAGCGCGTCCAGCTTCCGCAGCTTCGCCCGCACCCGCTGGGCCTTGCTCGACGGAATCCGCTCGAGCAGGGCGTCCATCGGTACGGCGGGCAGTTCCAGACAGAGCGAGTCGGGCAGCCGCCGGCGCGGCCCCCGCCACCGGGCGAAGACCTGCTCCGCCGCCGCGCCGGGCCGGACCTCGCGCAGATCGATCACCGCCCCGCGCGCCGCCCGGGCCATCGCCCGTGCGAGCGCGGGGGCCGCCTCCGGGCACGCGTCGTCGAGCAGGACGTCCGTGAAGTCGGTGATCGCGCCGCCGAGCTGGGTGAGGACCGGGAGCGGGCCCGGGGCGCGCATCAGGGGCGCCGCCGCGACCAGTTCGCCGTCCTGCCGCCGTACGAGCACCACGCGCAGCGCGCCCGGGGTGCCGTACGACACCCACCAGGAGTGCAGCCAGGAGTGCGACTGGAACGGGGTGGCCGTCGAACAGCGGGCGTACAGCGACGCCCAGCGTTCGGCGAGCCGGCCGAACTCCGCGCCGTCCGCGCAGACCTCGCCTCTCACGCCTCTCCCCGAAACCCCGGCCCCCGTCACACCGTCTCCGGTTCCGGCTGCTCCTTGGCGACCGTCGGCCCGGGCACGGCGGCCGTGGTCTGCCGGGAGTGCCGGGCCTCCGCGCGTGCCGCGCGCTGCGGCCGTACGAGGAGCGCCAGGCCGCCCAGGAGACCGCCCGCGCAGCCGCCGACGAGCGCGGAGAGCGTGGCCGAGGGCGAGACGGGCGCCACCGGCTTGGTGGCGCGGGAGAACTGCACCACCTTCACGCCCGTGCTCCCCGAGACGTGCGTGCTGTTGAGGACCAGGGCGCGGGCCACACCGTCCGCCATCGAGACGGCCTTGGCGGGGGTGGTCGACCGCGCGGTGATCGAGATCATCGGCGCGTCGGGGGAGGTCGCCGCCTGCACGCTCTGGCGCAGGGTCGCGGCCGGGACGCCCGCCCACACCTGCGCGTCGCCGGTCACCGCGATGTCGGTGGCGACCCGCCCGTACGCCTGGGCGAAGCCGAGCGCGGCGGCCGGGTCGGACTTCTCGCCGGGGACCACGATCACGTAGCTCGTGGCCGCGTACTGCGGGGTCTTCACGACCCCGTAGCCCCCGCCGAGGGCCGCGCCGATCAGGACGGACGCGGGCAGCACGAGGAGGCGGCGGGGGATGCGCCGGGCGGCGGCGGTGAGCCGGGCGCGGCGGGGACTCGGGGGGCTCATCGGGGACTTGGGAGACATCGGTGGACTCACTTCGCGAGGGGAGGGGTGCCGTGGACGGCCTGTTCGTAGAGGGACAGCAACTGCTGTGCGCTGTGCGCGATGTCGTAGCGGCGCGCGGCGGCGGGCTGCGGCAGCCGGGCGAGCCGGGCGTCGCGGATGCCGCGCAGCGCGGAGACGAGTTCGGGTACGGACCGGCCGACGCGCCGGGCCCCCGGGGCCTCGTCGGGCGCCAGGTCGTCGATGGCCGGGCAGGCCACGTACAGCGCCGGAAGACCGGCGGCGAGGGCTTCGACGACCGCGAGCCCGAAGGTCTCGTCGGGGGAGGTGGAGACGAAGACGTCCATCGCCGCGAGCAGCGACGGCAGGTCGGGCCCGGCGGAGTCCGCGGGCGGCGGGTCCTCGCAGGCGCCGGTCAGCAGCACCCGGTCGGCGGCCCCGGCCTCACGGGCCGCGGCGAGCAGCCGCTCGCGTTCGGGGCCCTCCCCGACGAGCAGCAGCCGAGCCTCCGGAACCGCCGCCACCGCCGCCACGAGACGGTCGAAGCGCTTGCCGGGCGCGAGGCGGCCGACCCCGCCGACGACGAACGCGTCCTCCGGCAGGTCGAGCTGCTTCCGGGTCAGGCGGCGCGCGGTCTCGTCGAAGGCGAAGCGCGCCCGGTCGATGCCGTTGGGCACCACCTCGATCCGGGGGCCCGGCACGCCCCAGTCGGCCAGCCGGCGGGCCACGCTCGGCGAGACGGCGACCGTCGTCGTGCCGAGCCGCTCGCTCGCCAGGTACAGCGCGCGGGTGCCCGCGGAGAGCGGACGGCCCTCGATCTGCGTGTCGCCGAGGGAGTGCTCGGTCGCCAGGACCGTACGGACCCCGCCGAGGCGGGCCGCGAGCCTGCCGTACACGCACGCCCGGTACAGGTGCGTGTGGACGAGGTCGTACCCGCCCCTGCGGACGATCCCCGCCAGCCGGGGCAGCGCGCCCAGGTCCCGGTTGCCGGCCATGCCGAGGTGCGTGACCGGGACCCCGTCGGACGCGAGGCCGCGGGCGACCGGTCCCGGGTTGGTGAGCGTGACGACCTCGCTGCGCACCGGCAGGTGACGCAGCATCAGCCGCAGCTGCTGCTCGGCGCCGCCGATCCCGAGGCCGGTGATGATGTGCAGGACCTTCATGACGTCTCCTGGAGGGCGGCGAGCCCGAGGTCGTCCGGGTGGCGGCGGCGCAGCGGGTGCAGCAGCCGCTTGACGGTCAGCCGCCAGGGGGTGTCGTCCTCGCCGATGTGGACGCGGGGCAGCGCGTGCGCGCAGGTCAGCGGGCCGGGGTCGATGGCGCAGCCGTAGCGGTACCCGGCCTTCCGTACGGCCCTGACCGCGCGGGCGTCGACGTCCCCGTACGGGTAGCAGAAGCCGTCCACCGGCGCGCCCGTGATCTCCTCCAGGAGCTCCCGGCTGCGCGCGGTCTCCCGGGCGAGGGTCGCCGCGTCCAGGGTGGGCAGCGAGACGTGCCGCAGGCCGTGCGAACCGATCTCCATGCCGGCCTCGGCGACCCGCAGAATGCCGTCCTCCGAGAGCAGCGGCTTGCGCGGGCCCTCGCCGTCCCAGGCGTTCTCGCCGCCGATCCGGCCGGGCAGGACGTACACGGTGGCGGTGAAGTCGTGGCGGCGCAGCAGCGGCAGCGCCGATTCGACGAAGTCGGCGTACCCGTCGTCGAAGGTGAGGCCCACAAGACCCTTCGCGCGGCCCGCGGCGCGCGCGGCGAGCAGCTCGCGGACGGAGACCCCGCGCAGCCCCCGGTCGCGCAGCCAGTGCAGCTGCCGCGCGAACCGTACGGGGGAGACCGTCACCCGGTACGGGTCATCCGTGGTGTCGGCGATCGAGTGGTACATCACCACCCACGGGGGCGGCTTCGGCAGCAGTCGACGGATCGCGGCGGTGGGGGGCGCCGTGGCAGCGGGCATGGGCGAGCCTTCGGGATGCGGTGCGGGTGAGGGGTGGGATGTCGGGCGCATGGGCGGCGCAGGCGATGAAGAGCAGGAAGACGCCGACGCAGACCGCGCTCGCGACGGTGAGGGCGAGCAGCGCGGGGGTGATCAGGACCGAGCAGAGCCAGCCGGCGCCGGTGGCCCAGGCGGCGGCGGTCGCGAGCCGCAGCAGCCCCTCGCCGAGGTAGCGGACCCGGACCGGGATGGCCTGGCGGTGCGCGCCGCGCAGCATGAGGACGGCGGTCAGGGTGATCCCGAGGGCGTTGGCGGCGGCGATGCCGACGGCGCCCCACCATCCGGCGCCGAGGACCCCGGCGACGGCGGTCAGGGCGAGTCCGGCGGCCATGGCGGCGGCCGGGTACCAGAGGGGGCGGGCGGCGGAGAAGTAGCAGCGGACCAGGGTGCCGACCGTGGTCTGGCCGAGCAGCCCGAGGGCGTAGACGCGCATCACGGCGGCGGTCGCGTCGGTGTCGCCGCGGTCGAAGGCGCCGCGCTGGAAGAGGACTTCGACGATCTGCGGGGCGGCCGCGATGACGATCGAGGTGCCGATCAGGACGACGACCGCGGCGAGCAGCAGGTCGCGCTCGACGCGGCGCCTGGCGCCGCCCGTGTCGCCCGCCGCCATGGCGCGCGCGACGACGGGGAAGGAGACCGTGCACAGCATCAGCGACAGGATCATCGGCATCTGCGCGACCTTCTGCGCGTAGTTCAGATGCGAGATGGAGCCCGAGGGGAGCGGCGAGGCCAGGAAGCGCTCGATGAGGATCTGCGACTGGCGGCAGACCGTGAAGGCGATGACGGGGGCGATCAGCCCGAGGACCAGGAGACGGCCGTCGCCGCCGGACCGCTCGCCCTGCGGAACGCCCGGCCTGCCGCGCAACTCCCGGATCAGGTACGGAGCCTGGACCGCCACCATCAGCGCGCCGCCGACGGCGACCCCGGCCGCCGCCGCCCGTACGCCGAAGGGTTCACGGAGCACCACGATCGTGCCGATGATCCCGATGTTGTACGCGACGTAGATGGCGGCCGGGGGCAGGAACGAGCCGTGGGCGCGCAGCGCGGCGGAGCAGTACCCGGCGAGCGCGAAGGTCAGCACGCAGGTCGCGGTGAGCCGGGTGCAGTCGACGGCGAGGCTCGGGTCGGGCAGGCCGGGCGCGAGCGCGGAGACGAGCAGCGGCGCGGCGAGGATCAGGACCCCGGCGAGCGCGGACATGGCGAGCACGAGCCGCGGCAGCGTGGCGCGTACGAGGGCGCGGACGGCGCCGCTCCTGCGGGTCAGGGCGCGGCTGAACGCGGGCACGAGGATGAGCGCCATCGCGTCCTCGATGAGCAGCGTCGACGCGAACTCGGGCACGGTCCAGGCGACCAGGAACGCGTCGGTCTCGGCCCCGGCGCCGAAGTAGTGCGCGAGGCTCTGGTCCCGTACGAGTCCCAGGAGGGCCCCGGCGGCCGTGAGCCCCGCGGTCACGGCGGCGGCCCGCCGCAGGAACCCGCCGCCCCCGGCGGCCTTCGGCGCACCGTGCCGGCCCCGGGCGGGTGCCTGCTTGGGCGCGGGGGTGGGGACGGGGGCGCGGCCACCCGGGCCGCCCCGCCCGGGGACGTCGCCCCGCCGCGCGCGCGGCCGCCAGTCGTCGGGGTACGTCAGAGCGGGCGGCAGGCCGGCCTCCGAGGGGGCGCCGGCCTCGGTGGCCTGGGCCGGAGCGGCGTACGGGACGGGAGGGACGTGGGCCGTCGTGCCCGCCCAGCGCCGGACGCCCGGGGCCCACGGGTCCGCCCACACGGGCGTCCCGGGCTCCCCGGGGGTCTCCGGAGGCGGCACCCGGTCCGTGGACTCGGTCTCACCGCCCCACGGGTCACGCACGTTTCACCTCCGCCAGCGACCACCAGGCCGCCAGGCCGAGCACGACCGACATCAGGACCGTCGAGGGGCCGCCGATGTCCGCGTAGAAGAAGTCGATGAGCTGCCACGACAGCAGCCCGATCGCGACCAGGCCCATCCGCCGCACCGCGCCCACGAGCAGTGCGAACCAGCTCCCCGCGAGCGCGAGAAGCCCGAGGAGGCCCTGCTCGCTCAGCACGAGGAGGTACATGTTGTGCGGGGAGAGCAGGGGCTGCTTGCGGAACGCCGCGCCCGCCCCCGCCGTGTCGCTGCCCGAGGACAGCGCGAGCGAGGCGTGCGAGTCGCGGTACGCGGGGAAGCCCTTCAGACCCACCCCGGTCAGCGGATCCGACTCCCACATCCGGCCGGCCGCCGCCCACATCGTGTACCGGTCCGTCACCGACTGGTCCGGCGCGCCCGCCACCTGCGTGATGCTGGCGACCCGCTCCTTCACCATCGCCGAACCCACCCCGAGCCCGCCCACCAGGACCACCCCGAGCGCGCCCACGACGAGCGCCACCCGTCCGGCCCGCCGAAGGCCCGAGAGCACCAGCTGGATCGCGATCGCGAGCACCGTCGCGATCCACGCGCCCCGGCTGAAGGAGAGGACCAGGGGCAGGAAGAGCAGCCCGGCGCAGACCAGGGCGGCGGTCCGCGCTCGCCCCCGCCCGCTCCCCAGCGCGATCCCGGTGACGATGACGAGCCCGTACGAGACGACCGTCGCCATCCCCATCACGTCCGTCGGGCCGAAGGTCCCGACCGCGCGGATGTCCTCGCCCTGGTACGAAGCGCCCGTCCCGGTCAGGTACTGGACGACCCCGACCGCGCCCTGCAGCAGCGCCAGGCCGACCAGCGCCCACGCGACCAGCGCGAAGTCCTTGCGGTCGCGGATCATCAGCAGCACCGCCGCCGGCACGAGCACGAAGATCTGCACGTACCGCGCCACGCCCGGCAGGCTCGCCGCCGGGTCGCCCGAGGTGATCGCCGCCAGGCAGATCCCGAGCACCGGCAGCCCGAGCACCACCGCCGCCGCGCGGCTGAGCGGCCGCGCCCCGGAACGCATCACGCGCACCAGGCAGACGAGCACGAGCAGTCCCGACGCCGCGTCCGCGATCGTCCCCGTCCCGCCCGTACCGCCCTCCGCGCCGCCCCCGCCGGGGACGAGCAGCAGCGCGATCACCGCGAGGACCGGGGAGAGCGCGCCGGCCCGGCGCGCCCACTCCCGTACGTCGGTCCCGGCCGCTCCCGGCAGAACCCCGGCCGTCGCGGCCACCGCCGTCGTCATCATCAGCTCCCCGTCGGCCGGACCAGGCCCGCCGCGGTACGCAGCAGAATCCGGACGTCCTGCCAGAGCGACCAGTGGTCGATGTAGTGGTTGTCGAAACGGCAGCGGTCCTCGATGGACGTGTCGCCGCGCAGCCCGTGCACCTGCGCCAGACCGGTCAGCCCGACCGGCATCCGGTGCCGGTCCGCGTATCCGGCGTGGATCCGGCTGAACTGGGCCACGAAGTACGGCCGTTCGGGTCGCGGACCGACCAGGCTCATGTCGCCGCGCAGCACGTTCCACAGCTGCGGCAGCTCGTCGAGCGAGGACTTCCGCAGGAAGCCGCCGACCGCGCTCATCCGCCCGTCGTTGGCGACGCTCCACCGGGTCGCCGACTCGGTCTCGTCGGCCGGGCGCAGCGTACGGAACTTCAGCAGCGTGAACAGCCGTCCGTTCTGCCCCACCCGCTCCTGCCGGAACAGCACCCCCGGCCCGTCGGAGAGCCGGACCGCCAGCGCGCACAGCAGCAGCACCGGCAGGGCCAGCGCGAGCGCAGGACCGGCCAGGACCACGTCGAGCGCGCGCTTCGCGGTCAGCCCCGGCCGCTCGCCCAGCGGCACCACGCGGCGGCAGGCGTACCCCCACAGGTGGTCGCTCATCGCCCCGTCGCGGCCCTCGCCGCCCACCCGCCAGGTCGTGCAGCCGTAGTGCTGGAACAGCGTCACCAGGCTCGTGTCGTCGGTCAGGAAGACCGCGTCGCGCACCGTGTTCTGGATGACCGCCCGGTGGATCTCCTCGGTCGAGGAGAGGACCGGAAGCCCCGGCTCCCCGTCCGCGCGCGCACCGACGATCCCGACCGGACGGATGCCGTACTCCGGGTGCTGCGCGAGCGCCGCCGAGAACCCGCGGGCGGCCGCCGGCGCGCCGACGACAAGCGCCGAGCGCGGATGCGCCCGGGCCGTACGCCGCCGAAGGGCGTGCACCGCGGCACGGGCCCCGCAGACGGCGACCAGTTGCGTCGCGTACGCCGTGCAGAGCGCGCCGGGGCCGATGGCACGGTCGGGGGCGACCGCGGCGACCGCGGCCGCCGTCAGGCACCAGGCGACCCCGGCCCGCGCGGCGAGCGCGGGCAGTTCGTCCAGTACGGCGGCCCGGGCACCGCCCGGCCGGTGCAGCCCCGCCCGCGCGTCCAGGACCAGCACGCACACGGCGACCAGCAGGAACAGCGGGAGTCCGCGCTGCGGTTCGGGCAGCAGCCCGACGGCGAGCAGCACGGCAAGACCGTCCGCCGCGATCAGCGGTACGGCGGCGAACCGCAGCGGCGCGGGGCGGCGCGGCGGCAGCGCGAGCCGGTCGGAACCGGCGCGCTGCGGCGCGAGGGAGGCGAGCCCGGGGAGCTTGCCCCGGCTCGCCGAGGGCCACGGGCCCGATGAAGGAGGAACGCTGGTGCTTTCCGTAGTCACGGCGAAATCGGCTCTCTGTGCTCGGTGCACCGCACTCCGGCCAGCTCGCGGTACACGTCCGCGACGGCCGCGCCGGTGCGCCGCACATCGAATCTGCTGAGTACGTGCTCATGGGCCTCGCGGCCCAGGGTCCGCCGCTGCTCCGGCCGGCCGAGCAGGCGGCCGACGGCAGTGGCGAGGGCGGCCGGGTCCTCGGGCGGGACCAGGCACAGCGGTTCGTGGCCGGGCGGGAGGCTCTCCCTGGCCCCGTCGACATCGCTGACCACGACGGGCCGGCCGCTCGCCATCGCCTCCAGGGGCGCGAGCGCCATGCCCTCCCAACGGGACGGCAGCACGACGAGATCGGCCGCCCGGTACCAGGGCGCGGTGTCGTCGACATTGCCGGTGAAACTCACGGACGGCGGAGGAGCGGCCCGCAGCCGCTCCCCGTCGGGCCCGTCGCCGACCAGCACGAGCCGGGCGGTGGGCACCTGCTCGAGGACGGCGGGCCAGGCGGCGAGCAGGACGTCCTGCCCCTTCTGCCGGCAGAGCCGCCCCACACAGACGACGGTGGGTCCGGTGTCCGTCCCCGCCTCCGCGGGACCGTCCGGGGCGAACCGCGCCACGTCGACCCCGTTGTGGACGACCGACCACGGAGCCCGGACCCCGGCCGTCTCGCCGGTACGGCGCTCCGCCTCGCTGACGCAGACGATCCGGTGGGTCCAGCGCGCCGCCCACACCTCCCAGCGTCGGGCGAGCGCGCCGACCGTGCCGTCGACCGCCTCGAAGGACCAGGCGTGCGGCTGATACACCGTCGGAACCCGCCCGCGCAGGGCGAGTCGGGCGCACAGGCCGGCCTTGGCGCTGTGCGCGTGGACCAGTGCGGGACGGACCGTACGGATCACCGCAGCGAGGTCGCGGGTCTCCCGGACCAGACCGGGCCCCGGGTCGCGCCCGGCCCGCCAGTCGAACACCCCGGCGCCCTCGGCCCGTACGGCCTCGGCGAGCGCCGTGCCCGGCGGGCAGGCGACGGCGACCCGAAGGCCCGCGCCGAGCTGGGCGCGGACCAGGTCGACGACGACCCGCGCGACCCCGCCGTCACCCGGCTGGACCGCGTGCAGAACGGAGAAGGGCAGCACGTCAGCGTCGGACGTCCGCCTGGAGGAAGAGCGCGCCGAGCCAGACGGTGTCCTTGCGGGCGCCGAAGCGGACGTGGAATCGGTCGGCTCCATGGCGCAGCGCTCCCCCCAGATCGAAGACGTCGGAGTCGTACCCCAGGGTGTTCTGATGAGCCGGAAGTCGTTCGATCCGACCGGTTCCGAAATCGGTGATGCTGGAGTTCATCACGTCGTCGGCGGAATTGGCGGAATCCGCGAGCAGGACACTCTTCGACCGGCTCGTTTCCACGGCGAGGTAATCCCCGGAAGTGCCCCTGTCACCGTCATAGGCGACCACCCCGAGTTGTCCCGAAGCACCCTTCGGAACAGCCGATTCCGCAAGTCCGACGCGCAGTGCGCCGGTCTTCGGACCGATCGTTTCGAAACCGTCCCAGAGAGCCAGTCGGCGCAGCGGTTCGGCCGCGTTCTCGTACGCGACGACCAGCGTCCAGCCACCCCATCCGCCGACCGCCGAACGGCCCATGGCCACGTTCACCTGGGCCACCGTCCACATCCCGGCCTCGGCCGAACGGACGAGTTCGGTGACGTCGGCGGAGGCCTGGAAGGCGTCGGCGCCGTCCGCCGTGCGGTGGCCGATCGTGGAGTCGGCGAGGACCGCCTTGTACTGGCCCCCCGGCTCGGCGATCAGGACCCGGCCGTTGTCCTTGTGCGGCTTCTGCTCGCCGACCTTCAGGTTCCCGCCCCAGTAGAGCCGGGCGTAGCTGACCCGGGAGCCCTCGGGGACCCGGAGTTCGGCGCGACTGGAGTTGTACGTGTTGGGGTCGCTGTCCACGTCGACGTACCCGATGGCGAAGGCGTCGTTGCGCGTGGCCGTGCTCGTGGCGTCCTTGGCGGCCGTGGCCGAGGTGTTGGCGGCGCGGACGATCCCCCCGTGCTGGACCGCCTGGTAGCGCTGGGCGAACGGGACGCGGGGGGCTTCCTTGGGCTGGGGCGCGGCGACGGCCGGCAGCGCGGCGGACAGGGCCGCACACGACAGGGCGCACAACAGGCCGCGGCGCACAGCATGAACCGCTGAATTCCGCATAGAGGTTCTCCGCTTAGATGAGAGAAGCAAGGGAACACCCGTGAAGACCGGGGGCGAGGAAGATATCGACCGCGCGTAAAGCGTCAACGCGCGGCGGGACCGGAAGCAACGTTCGGGAACGTTATAACCCCGACGCCGGGCGATAGTAAGCATTAGATGCTCGGAAACGCTAACTCCCGTACCCCGTCGGCAGTTTCCTCGTTGAGCGTGTTGCGCCATTTCTCGGCCACACGCTCGAATGACCCTCCGATGGCCCAAAGATCGGTTGAACGTCACCCGTTCGGGAGAGCAACCGATGAATTGCCGGGGCGTTGTTGAAGGAGCCGGGCGAAACCGTCCGTGCCGTCTCAACCGTCTGTCAACAATCGAGGAGCGCTTCTCCATGTCCCGTATCGCGAAGGCTGTAGTCCTGTCCGTGGGTGTCGCCGCGTCCGTCGCGGGTGCCGCCGGTGTCGCCACTGCCGACGCCGGCGCCGAGGGCGCGGCCGTGAAGTCCCCGGGCGTCCTGTCCGGCAACCTGGTCCAGGTTCCGGTGCACGTGCCGATCAACCTCTGCGGCAACACCGTCAGCGTCATCGGCGCCCTGAACCCGGCCTTCGGCAACACCTGCGTCAACGCCTGATCTCGCACACCGGATCGTGGTCCTTCCGAGGCCGGCGCGCCGCTCCTTCCGGGGCGGCGCGCCGGCCTTCTACATCATTCGGACGCACCCTCGTACGCCGCCCGGTGCAACGGCGTACGCCCCTCGGAGGACCAGGTCAGCGCAGTGGATTCACCCGAACGGAGGGGGTGGCGCTCCGTAGTCCTCCCGTTGCAGAGCGCTATGAGCGCAGGACACGGTGGTCGTGTTGTTGTCCGACGCATAAGGAAAAGGAACACACATGCGTCCCCTGGCTCTCAGCCGCCTCACGGCCCTGGCGATATCCGCCGCCATCACTCTCGGTACGGCGGGACCCGCCCTCGCCGACGACCACCGCCCGTCCCGCATCACGGCCCCGGCCGCGCGGGCACCCCTGCCGGACGCGGCGGCCCTGCTCGCCCAGACCAAGGCGCTGGGCGACATGAGTTCGGTGACCGCCCCGGTCACGGAGCTCCTCGCGGCCGTCCTCGCCGCCGACGACGGCCAGCTCCCGGCCGCCGACGCCGAGGCCCTCAAGGCCAAGATCACGGCGGCCATCGACGCCGCGAAGGGCACCGTCCCGGCGCCGGCGGTCGAGGCGCCGACCGTGGCGGCTCCCGCGGTCCAGGCCCCGGCTGCGGCGGCCCCGGCCGCGGTGGCCCCGGGCGTCCAGGCTCCGGCTCTGCCGCTCGCCGCGGGTGCCGCGAAGGCCGCGCCGGTCGACATCGTGGCCGACGCCCTCGCGACCATCGAGAAGGCCGTCGCCGGTCTGCTCGCCGCGGTCACCTCGGGCGACGCCACCGGTGTCGTCCCGCAGGTCACCGCGACCCTGACCTCGCTGGTCAACCTGGTCGTCGCCACGGTCCTCGGCACCGGGCTCCCCGCGCCCGACCTCGCCGGCCTGCCGGCGCTGCCGGCGCTCCCGATCGAGGTGCCCGAGCTCCCGGTCGACCCGCCCGTCGAGCTGCCGGTGACGCCGCCGGTGCTGCCCGCCGGGTAGCCACCGGTCGCACCACCCACGCCGTGCCGCCCGGCTTCCCGCCGGACGGCACGGCGTTCGGCCGTCCGGGGCCGCGTCGACCCCGTCCGGTCCGGAAATAGGACCGCGTCCAGTCATTCGAGTGCAGTGGGCAGAAATCCTTCCTCCCGGAGTTTCCGGGGCGCGCACCTCTCGTTACAGAAGACACAACCACGTACAGGAATCGGCCAAGAGGCCTGTACGGCAAGCGACTTGCTTGCACGGAGACGTCAATGAGGAAGGACTCGATTTCATGAAGCCCACCAAGGTCGCCGCGATCGTCGCCGGTTCTGTGATGGCCCTGGGTGCCGCCGCGCCCGCCATGGCCGCCGAGGCGATGGCCCCCGCCGGCCTGACCGGTGGCCTCTCGACCCTCGCCAGCGAGGGCCTGAAGACGGACGCGCTGAGCAGCACCACGGACGGCTCCGTGGTCAAGACGGTGGGAGACACCGCGAACCAGCTCAACGAGACGACCCAGAAGGCGCCGCTCCTCGGTGGCCTCCCCGTCGGTGGCTGACGCACTCTCAGCAGAACCGTCCCACCGCGCACTTCCCTAGAACGGCGGACCGCGCCAGCGGTCCCGACCCTCCTGGACAGACCCCTCGCTCCGCCCGGCGCCCGGGCGTGTGTCGGTACCCACCGTGATCGGCTGATCGAATGATTTTCAGATCGGCCGCCGTGTGGTCCCGGCCCCCGAAGTGTGCCGCTCCATAGGCTCGCGCCGACCCCCCACGGAAGGTCGGCCCGGTTCCCGAGCCTGACGTTCCGTAACCAGTCCCTGTGTGACTGACGCACCGAGTGCGCGGACAGGCCGGTCGGAGCGAGGGGGATCCCCCGCCGGTCTCCTTCTCCAGAGGAAGAGCGGTATGCGATCCATCATCAGCCGGAAGCTGTTCACCGCCGCGGCCACGACGGGCATCCTGTCGCTGACCGGCGGCGTGGCCATGGCGGCGAACTCCCCGGGCGCCGCGGGCGATTCCCTTGAGCCGAGCGTGGGCCGGCACCTTCAGGTCCCCCTTCCGGCGAGCCTGTGCGGCCACGACGCGAGGCAGTTGACCGCGGCGGCGCAGGCGGCGCTCGCCGACGCCTGCACCACCACGGCCAACGGCGACGCCGACGACCCCGGCGGCTACGGGGACACCCCCGAAGGTCCCGACGGGGAAACCCCCAAGCCCCCGGAGTCTCCGGGAAACCCGGACCACCCGGAGCACCCTGGCAACCCGGAGCACCCCGGGAACCCGGAGCACCCCGGGAACCCGGATAGCCCCGATCACCCGGAGAACCCCAGCAACCCGGACCACCCGGATCACCCTGGGAACCCGGATACCCCCGGGACGCCGGACACTCCGGGGAACCCGGATCACCCGGAGATGCCGAACAACCCGGATCACCCCAAGCCTCCGGAGACCCCGGGGAACCCGGATCATCCGGATCACCCCAAGCCCCCGGAGACCCCGAACAACCCGGACCAGCCCGGGACTCCGGACACGCCTGGCAACCCGGATCACCCGAAGCCTCCGGAGACCCCGAACAACCCGGACACGCCCGGGAAGCCGGACACCCCCGGGAACCCGGACACTCCGGGGACTCCGGATCACCCCGGGAACCCCGACACCCCCGGGAACCCGGACACGCCCGACACCCCCGATCACCCGCAGAACCCCGACACCCCCGACACCCCTCAGCACCCCGGGGGTCCCGGCGAGCCGACGACGCCCGACAAGCCGCAGTTGCCCGACACCGGGAGTGACGTCTCGGCCATGGGGGCGGGGGCCGTCAGTGCCGCGTTGCTCGTCGGGGGAACCGTCCTCCATCTGCGGGGCGGTCGCATCGTCCGTGCCGGGCGGCGGCAGGGCTGACCGTACGGAGTGCTGACGGAACGTCAACGAAGGTCCCCGCCCTCACCGGTGGGGGCCTTCCGCGTTGCTGCACACAGGCGAATTTCGCGACGTTCCCTCCGTCGGGCTCGTTCTCAGGACGCAGTTCCTCAGTACCGTCGACACCTGCTCTGAAGGGCCTACGCAGCCATGAATCTGCGCTCTCACGCCGGCATGGGAATCCTCATGACCGCTCTCGCCTCCGCAGCCATGGCCTCCCCGGCCGTCGCCGCCGACGCGCCGGTCGTCGTCCCGCTCCAGGGTCTGGAGCCGGTGATCCCGATGGACGCCCCCACGGTGGCCACCGGGGTCCCCCTGCCGATCCCGGGAGGCCCGACCGGTTTCCAGGAGGGGCAGTCCGGGCTGCTGCCGGACGTCAGCCTGCCGCGCGTGCCGTTCACCAGCACGCTCCCGGAGACCGTCCTCGCCGCCCCGCTCCCCGAGGTCATCGAGGGGAGCGAGCCGGGCGAGGCCCTGTTCGCCACCCCGCGTTCGGAGATGGTGGGCGCCACGCCGGGTGCCACGGTCGGCAACCCGGTCGTTCCGCCGCGCGGTGACCGGCTCGGGCTGCCGGACCTCGCCGTGCCGGAGGTCGGGGTCGTCGCCCCGGCACTGCGCGGAGCGCTGGGCTCGCAGTTGGGTCTGGCGCAGCCGACGGCCTGACCGCGTTCGTTTGTACGACCAATGACCCGGCGGGTGAAGGCACGATTCTTCCCCGCCACCCGAGGGGTCGTTGTTCGTTACAACTGAAGGCTGGTCGCATGGCCGTGGCCCGCAGTTCCCCGGGCCCGTTCCGTCGTATCCGACGGCGGGCGGCCCACCGGTTCTGCGGGCCTTCCCTTGCCCATTCGTACCGTCCGGCCCAAAGGCCGTGACCCGTGCGCCCTTTCGGCGTTGAACGGAAATGTCGGCCGTGATTCTCGCGGTTGTCTTTCCACGTCCAAGGAGTTCTTGATGTCTCGCATCGCGAAGGCTGCCGCTGTTCTCGCCGGCACGGGTGCCGTTGCCCTCAGCGGAGCCGGCCTGGCCGTCGCCGACTCGGGCGCCCAGGGCATCGCCGCCCACTCGCCCGGCGTCGCCTCGGGCAACGCCGTCCAGGTTCCGGTCCACATCCCGGTCAACCTGTGCGGCAACACCGTCACGGTCATCGGTCTGATCAACCCGGCGTTCGGCAACAGCTGCGCGAACGTCGACGGTGGCGACAACCACCGCGACGGCGGCTACGGCGCCTGATCTCCCGCCCCGCAGGTCCTGACGTCCCCCCGGCCCGACGGCCGGGGGGACGTTCGCGTCATGCGTAGCGGTAGATCGCGCTGTGGTCGAGCATCGAGGCGGGCGTGACGCCCCAGGGCCCCATCTTCTCGTCGCGGGCCGCGATCCTGCGGTACTGCGACTCGCCCAGCTGCGGCGGCTCCTTCGGGAGGTAGCCGGCCCGGGGGTTGCGCTCCTGCCAGTGGGACCAGAGCAGGTCGACGAAGGAGTGGTGGAGCCAGAAGACCGGATCGTTGACGGAGGCGCCGCCGAGCATCAGGCCGCCGACCCAGCGGTGCACCCGGTTGTGGATCCGGAACCGGTCGTTGCCCCGGCCCGGGGCCCAGCCCTCCAGCGCGTTGCGGAACCCCGACCGGCTCGTGGAGTTCCAGGGCTCGACGTCGTAGACCGTCTCCCGCATCACCACGTCCAGCTGCGCCTTCGTCGGCAGCGTGATCGGGTCCTGGGGGCGGCCGAAGTCCCTGGTCAGGAACTTGCCTTCGGTCATGTTGTGCTTGACCGTCCAGCGTCCGCCCGCGTACGCGAAGGGGCCGGTCGTCACCTGGAGGTCGTCCCGCCGCCCGTTGCCGCCCAGGAAGTCCTCGCTCCACAGGGACGCGGCCGGGGTGTTGTCCCGGGTCCAGTCCCAGTACGGGACGGTGACGCTCGCGTCGATCCGGCGCAGCGCGCGCTCGAACTCCAGCAGGAACTTGCGGTGCCAGGGCAGGAAGCTCGGCGTCATGTGGGCGACGCGCAGCTTGTCGTCGCCGTCGGCGACGTAGTAGTCGATGTGCGTACGGACGAACTCGTCGTACTCCCCGGTGCGCTTGAGCTCCAGGACGGCGGAGACGAACCGCTTCCGCTCGGCGCTCGTCAGATCGCGCTGGTTCTTACGTGTGTAGGCCACGCGGGCTCCCTCCCGGATGGACGCCGTGGGCGGCGGCGTAGCGGGTCAGCGGGGCGGAGCCCAGCTCGTCCACGGCCGCGCGGGTGGCCGCCAGCGGTGTCGCATGGGACTCGTAGTGGTCGATGGGGGTGAGGCAGCTGCCGTCGGCGCGGCGCATCACATGGAGCGGCCGGCCGTCGACGAGGACGAGCGGTTCGCCGGAGGGTCCGGCCAGACCCCGGATGTGCCGGCCTCGGTACATCTCGTCGAACGAGTCGAACGAGTCGAACGAGTCGAACGAGTCCTTCGACGCTGCGCGGGACCGGCGCTCGTTCGGGGTCGTGGCGATGCGGGCCAGGGTGCCGCCGGTGAAGGCGGCCACGGCCACGGTGAAGAGGGACCGCAGTGCGACACGGCGCGGGACGATCATGAATGATCTCCAAGTGGTCGGAGAATGCCCTCAGGGCACAACGATGGAATCCCGACTTTGTTCCGAGCGAAATGCCGGCGGGTGGAATGTCGGCCGATCGAGTGAATTCGGCGCGGGATGGTGGGCGTTGGGCCACTAGCATCCCGTTGCATGACCACTCCTCATGTCGTTTCCGTGGCGCGCACCGACAATCCGCTGGGGACGCTCACCGTCGTTCCGTGGACCATCGGTCCCACCGCCGACACGCCCGTCACCCCCTTTCTGATGGTGTATTCGCTCGGGGACGGCAGTGACGGCCCCGAGGCCGGCCAGGACGCGATGCGGGCCGCCCTGAAGGACATGGGCCTCCCGGTCGGGGACCGGGTCGTCGATGCCTCGCAGGAGCGCGGGACCGGTGCCCATCTGCTCGTCGAGGCGCGGCGGGCCGTGCTCACGCTGCCGTTCATGAAGGCGCAGTGCCCGGTGCCCGCGGAGTGGGAGGCGGCCGTCAAGGAGAACGGGCACGCCTACCTGATCGTCTCCGTGCGCCCCTGGCCGGAGGCCGTGCCCGGTGAGGCCATCACCGAGGAGAAGCTGAAGTCCTTCGTCACCGACGACCAGGTCGTGGCGGCCGCCGCGCACGTCCTGCTGCCGGTGCGGAGCCTGCAGGGCTGAGCCGAGAACCTAGGAGAAGGGGGTGGCGGCATGGCTACGGTGAACGTACGGGGCGGAGTGCCGGGTCAGCGTCAGGACGTCTCGCCGGAGACGGACGGGACGGTCGGCGCGAGCCGGGCGCTCGGTGTGCTCCTGATGATCACCGGGGCGGCCGGGGTGCTGGCCGGCTGGGTGATCACGCTCGACAAGTTCAAGCTCCTGGAGGACCCGAACTTCCAGCCGGGCTGCAGCCTCAACCCGGTCGTGTCCTGCGGCAACATCATGAAGAGCGAGCAGGCGGCGGTCTTCGGCTTCCCGAACCCGATGCTCGGTCTCGTGACGTACGCGATGGTCGTCGCGATCGGGGCCGGGGTGCTCGCCGGGGCGCGCTACCGCGGCTGGTTCTGGCTCGGGCTCAACGCCGGGATGCTGTTCGGCGTCGGGTTCTGCACCTGGCTGATGTACCAGTCGCTGTACGAGATCAACGCGCTCTGCCTCTGGTGCTGTCTCGCCTGGGTCGCCACCCTCGTCATGTTCTGGTACGTGACCTCGCACAACGTCCGTACGGGCGTGCTGCCGGCGCCGGCGGCCGTGAAGGGGTTCTTCGAGGAGTTCACCTTCGCCCTGCCGGTGCTGCACATCGGGATCATCGGCATGTTGATCCTGACGCGCTGGTGGGACTTCTGGACCAGCTGACGTGACCCTCTTCTCCTGGCCGCGGGCCGCACTGACCGTGCTGCTCGCGGCCGTTCTCGCGCTCGTCGTCCTGCCCTCCGGGCGGATCGCGCCGCCCGGGCCGGTGCCGGAGGCCGGGCCGGGTGCCGAGCCCGGGGTCGTACCGGAGCGGTTGAAGGTTCCCTCCGGGTTCTTCACCGGCTCTGACGCGGACGGGGTCGCGCGGATCGCCGAGGTGCAGCGCTGGCTCGGCGGCGGGTCGCTGACCGTCGGGCACACGTACCTCCCGGGCGACCGGTGGTCCAACATCGAGGGCCACGCGGAGCTCTTCGAACCGTGGGCGCGGTGGAAGGAGGAGGGGCCGGGGCGGCTCTTCGTCCTGAACGTGCCGCTGCTCGACCGCAGCGAGGCGGGGCTGCCGGACGCGGAGGTCCGGGCGGGTCTGCGGCGCGGGGCGGCGGGCGCGTACGACGCCCACTTCCGGACGCTGGGGGAGCGGCTCGTCGCGCACCGGCTTCCCGACGCGGTCCTGGTGCTCGGCTGGGAGATGAACGGCACCACCTACAGCCATCGCTGCGGTCCTGACCCCGAGGCCTGGAAGGCGTACTGGAAGCGGGTCGTGGGGGTGCTGCGGGCGGTGCCGGGGCAGCGGTTCCGCTTCGACTTCACAGCGAGCCGGGGGCGGGACGCGGTGGAGTGGCCGCGCTGCTACCCCGGGGACGCGTACGTCGACATCATCGGGCTCGACGCCTACGACCAGCCCGAGGGGCTCGGCTTCGAGGAGCAGGTGACGGAGGAGTTCGGGCTCGCGCACCATGTGCGGTTCGCGGCGGCGCACGGCAAGCCCGTCTCGTATCCGGAGTGGGGGCTGTTCCGTAATGGGGACAACCCGGCGTACGTGCGCGGGATGCTCGACTGGTTCGCCCGGCACCGGCCCGTCTACCAGACGTTCACGGACTACTGCCCCCACGGAGTGTGGGGGTGCGCGGACAATCCGGAGTCGGGGGAGGTCGTCAGGGGCGCGTTGGGGTGGGGTGAGGGCACCCCCTAGGCGTTGTAGGCGACCAGGGAGATGCCCACGTAGTGGACGATGAAGGCCGCCAGGGTCAGGGTGTGGAAGACCTCGTGGAAGCCGAACCAGCGCGGGGACGGGTTCGGGCGCTTGATGCCGTAGATGACCCCGCCCGCGCTGTAGAGCAGTCCGCCGACGATGACCAGGACGAGGACCGCGATGCCGCCGGCCCGCATGAAGTCGGGCAGGAAGAAGACGGCCGCCCAGCCCATGGCGATGTAGCAGGGCGTGTACAGCCAGCGAGGGGCGCCGACCCAGAAGACCCGGAAGGCGATGCCCGCCGCCGCGGCGCCCCAGACCGCCCACATCAGGGGGCGGCCGGTCGAGTCGGGCAGGAGCAGCAGGGTCAGTGGGGTGTAGGTGCCCGCGATGATCAGGAAGATGTTGGCGTGGTCGAGGCGCCGCAGGACGGCCTCGCCGCGCGGGCCCCAGTTGCCCCGGTGGTAGAGCGCGCTGATGCCGAAGAGCAGGCAGGCGGTGAGGACGTACACACCGCAGGCGATCCGGGCGCGGGGCGAGTCGGAGAGGGCGACGAGGGTGAGGCCCGCGATGATCACCGCCGGGAACATGCCGGCGTGCAGCCAGCCCCTCAGCCGTGGCTTCAGCGCGTGCGCCGGGTGGGACGGGGTGGAATCGATACGGGTCACGTCCGGCACGTCCGGCGCGGCAGAAGTCATGAGGCGATGCTACCTACGCTCCCGTAGGTCCCAAATATGAGTGGCGATGCTCACGTGTGCGGCCCTCTGGACATATGGGCGTATGCGTCGGATGATCAAATGAGTGTGGTCGGCACCGGATGAGCAGCTACGACGCATCCGGGTCGCAGCCCCCACGGGGCAGACAACTAAAACCCCTCATCAAGGAGCAATCGTGGCGCGCGACAACGCGGCTCCCACCACCGCAGTCCCCACCCGGCACCAGGAACTGGTCGCCTGGGTGAACGAGATCGCCGGGATCACGCAGCCGGACAGCATCGTCTGGTGCGACGGATCCGAGGCCGAGTACGAGCGCCTGTGCGAGGAGCTCGTCGCCAAGGGCACCTTCAAGAAGCTCGACCCGACGCTCCGCCCGAACTCGTACTACGCCGCCTCCGACCCGTCCGACGTCGCGCGCGTCGAGGACCGGACCTTCATCTGCTCCGAGAAGGAAGAGGACGCGGGCCCGACCAATCACTGGAAGGCCCCGGCGGAGATGAAGGAGATCTTCGCGGGCGAGGAGGGGATCTTCCGCGGCTCGATGAAGGGCCGCACCATGTACGTCGTGCCCTTCTGCATGGGCCCCGTCGGCTCGCCGCTCTCCGCGATCGGCGTCGAGATCACCGACTCCGCGTACGTCGCCGCCTCCATGCGCACCATGACCCGCATGGGACAGGCCGTCCTGGACGAGCTCGGCACCGACGGCTTCTTCGTCAAGGCCGTCCACACCCTCGGCGCCCCCCTGGAAGAGGGCCAGGAGGACGTGCCGTGGCCCTGCAACTCCACCAAGTACATCTCGCACTTCCCCGAGACCCGCGAGATCTGGTCGTACGGCTCCGGCTACGGCGGCAACGCCCTGCTCGGAAAGAAGTGCTACGCGCTGCGCATCGCCTCCGTCATGGCGCGTGACGAGGGCTGGCTCGCCGAGCACATGCTCGTCCTGAAGCTGACCCCGCCGCAGGGCGAGGCCAAGTACGTCGCCGCCGCCTTCCCGTCCGCCTGTGGCAAGACCAACCTCGCCATGCTGGAGCCCACGATCTCCGGCTGGACGGTCGAGACCATCGGCGACGACATCGCCTGGATGCGCTTCGGCGAGGACGGCCGCCTCTACGCGATCAACCCCGAGGCCGGCTTCTTCGGCGTCGCGCCCGGCACCGGCGAGCACACCAACGCCAACGCCATGAAGACCCTGTGGGGCAACTCCGTCTTCACCAACGTCGCGCTGACCGACGACGGCGACGTCTGGTGGGAGGGCATGACCGAGGAGCTGCCCAAGCACCTCACCGACTGGAAGGGCAACGACTGGACGCCGGAGTCCGAGACCCCGGCCGCCCACCCGAACGCCCGCTTCACCGTCCCGGCCGGCCAGTGCCCGACCATCGCGCCGGAGTGGGAGGACCCGAAGGGCGTGCCGATCTCGGCGATCCTGTTCGGCGGCCGCCGCGCCTCCGCGGTCCCGCTGGTCACCGAGTCCTTCAACTGGCAGCACGGTGTCTTCCTCGGCGCGAACGTCGCCTCCGAGAAGACCGCCGCCGCCGAGGGCAAGGTCGGCGAGCTGCGCCGCGACCCGTTCGCCATGCTGCCGTTCTGCGGCTACAACATGGGCGACTACATGGCGCACTGGATCAAGGTCGGCGCGAATGCGGACGCCGCGAAGCTCCCGAAGATCTACTACGTCAACTGGTTCCGCAAGAACGAGGCCGGCAAGTTCGTCTGGCCCGGCTTCGGCGAGAACAGCCGCGTCCTGAAGTGGATCGTGGAGCGCCTGGAGGGCAAGGCCGAGGGCGTCGAGACCCCGATCGGCATCCTGCCGACCGCCGAGGCGCTCGACACCGAGGGCCTGGACCTGCCGGCGGAGGACCTGGAGTTCCTGCTCAAGGTCGACCGTGACGTCTGGCGCGAGGAGGCCGCTCTGGTCCCCGAGCACCTGAACACCTTCGGCGACCACACGCCGAAGGAGCTGTGGGACGAGTACCGCGCGCTGGTCGAGCGCCTGGGCTGAGCCCCGTACCCGCTGAGGTACGACCAGAGACTCGTGACGGGTCGCCCCGAAACGCCGCCCTGACCAGTGGGGTCACGAACGGCTCGTCACGATGCACACCGGCCCCCGGAGCCCCCTCACGGCTCCGGGGGCCGGTGCATGTCCCGCTACAGGACGGGCTGGCCGGCCTCGACCGTCGCGATCGCGCGGCGGCAGGCGTCGCGGAACTTCACGAACTCGCCGTTCCAGGACGACCCGCGGCCGCCCCGGCTGTCCGGGTCGTCGAACAGGCTCTTGCGCAGCTCGGTCGTCAGCTCCAGCTGTGCGCCCATGCCGAGCATCGTCTTGTTGCAGGGGTTCGCCGTGTGGTCGCCGTTGAACTCCGTGAGCAGCGGCGCCCACGTGGGGGCGAGGGAGTCGATCGCCGGGAAGCCCGCCGCGTTCAGCTCCTTCACCAGCTCGGTACGGAAGGCCTTGTTCAGGCCGCCGACGACGGCGACGCGGCGGTCGCCGGTCGGCGGGTAGGTGCCGGTGGGCAGCCCCAGCTGGTCGAACGTACAGCCGTGCAGGCTGAGGACGTTGAGGTGGCTCGCCGCTGTGGCGAGGGCGACGTGGTCGTCGCAGTTCTTCGAGGTGACGTGCAGGTCCTTGTTGCCGGAGGAGAGCAGGCCCTCGAACATCCAGTAGTCGTGCACGGTCGGCAGGACCGCGGCGCCGGCCGGGGCGCCGGGGCTGTATCCGGCGATGCCCAGGCAGAGTTCGCTCGTGCCGATCTCGATGCCACCGCCGTGCAGCGCGAGGATCGCGGTGCGCCGGACCGGGGCGACGGTGGTCATCGAGGTGTCGAACTGCTCGTGGCGGCGGTAGCGGCGGCTGAAGATGGTGCCTTCCTGGCCGGCGAACTCGCGGTACAGGGCGGTGTTCGAGGGGTACTCGATCTCCGCCGCTGCCGCTGCCGTCGCCGCGTGTGCGGGCGCGGCGGCGGTCAGTTGGGCCAGGAGCGGGGTGCCCGCCGTGGCCGCGGCGGCGAACGCGGTGAGCACCGTGCGGCGGGAGGCGGAGCGAGGGGCGGAAGGGTGATCCGTGGTCATGGCCAAAACGTAACTCATCGTGAAGGTCCGGTGTGGATCTTTCCCCGACCGCACACCCTGTCCTGTCAGGTCAGGACTTGCCGCGTTCCTCCAGGTAGCGGGTGTGCGCCTCCTGCCGGATCGCCTCCGCGTCCTGGAGGGCCGCCGCGATCCGGCCCGCCTCCTCGTGGAGCGCGTCCAGCTGCCGTTCGAGGTGGGACTCGGGCGGCTCGGAACCCGGCGTGACCCGGTGCCACCAGCGCGTCCGTACGAAGGTGTCCACCGCCTCCGGGATGTCCTGGCGCACCGCGCGCGCCAGCATGTGCAGGTGCTCCGGGTCGCTGACCCAGCCCGGTTCGAGGAGCGCCTCGAAGAGGGTGTCCAGGTCGGCGAGACGGCCGGCCGCGGCCTGCGGCAGCTCGACCTCGGCCAGGTAGGCGCGCAGGGTCGCGAAGTCCGAGCGCAGGGAGTCGAGTTGTTCCTCCGCGTCCGGGAACGGCGGGGGCGGCGTCCGCTCGGGCGGGGCGATCAGCGCCCCCGCCGCATACAGCGCCACCACGATCAGCGGCCAGAGCGAGCCCGCCGCCCCGGTGAAGGAGAGGGCGAGGCCCGCGATGCCGCAGGCGCAGCCGGTGAGGTTCTTGCGGGACTCCAGGTACCGCACGACCGGATTACTGGTAGCCACGGATCTCCTCGAAGGCGCCGTCCAGCGAACCCTTGGTGGCGTCGAAGAGCCGGCCGCCGGTGAGGCTCGCGATGTGGTCGAGAGCGGCCCGGTCGGAGTCCCCGAAGACGATCGGGAAGACCGGCGTCCGCTTCTGCGCGGGCGGGAGGTCCCGGTAGAAGGAGTCGAACGCGGCGGCCGGTGCGCCGTCGGTGTTCTCGCCGTCCGTCATCAGCACGATGGAGGTGAAGGTGTCGCCGCCCGTGCCCTTTCCGAGGTGTTCGTACGCCTCCTCCAGGCTGGAGTAGATCGCCGTGCCGCCCGAGGCGGAAAGCCCGTTCGCCTGGGCACGCATCGCGCCGATGGCCTTCTTCGGGGCCGCCGGGTCGACCGTGTACGTACGGACCTCGTTCTGCTTCACCGAGGTGCCGAACGGCATCACGGTGACCGTCTCGCGGTCCCGGAAGTCCTCGGTCAGCTCGGCGAACGCGGACCTGAGCCGGGTGAGCCGCTCGCCCTCCATGGAGCCCGAGGTGTCGAGGACGTAGACCGTGCGCGAGGGGCGGCGGAGCTTGTTCTCGTACGCGTCGAGGAGGCCGTCGGCGACGGCGCGGCTGCCGGGGAACGGCAGTTCGCGGCGCTGGTCGGCGGCGAGCGGCTTCGCGAGCTCCACACCGGGGACGACCGGGCGGCGCAGCGTCCGCTGGGTGATCAGCCGCTGGGCGTCGGAGGTGCGGAGATGGGCGGTGAGGCGCGCGGCCGCCTGCTTGGCGTCCGGGCTCGCCGCGGTGAGCAGGGTGAACGGGTAGTCGGCGGTGACGACACCGTCGGCCGGGCGGACGACCGTGAGCTCCTTGCCCGTGGTGAGCAGCACCGACTCGTAGTTGATCAGCGCGTCGACGTCCTCGCGGCGCGACCAGGCGGTCGCCAGCCAGCCGGAGGAACCGGAGGTCAGCTTCTGCCCGCCGAAGAACTCCTTCAGTTTCGGCGTCGCCGCGGTGACGTTCTGCTCGGTCAGCGCCGACTGCGCGCCGGAGAGCCCCGAGGCGATCGAGACCAGGGCGGAGAAACCGGAGTTGGAGCGGGCCGGGTCGGTCATGCCGTAGCCGAGCTTCTTCGCCACGACGGCCTGGTGGATCTGCGACCAGGTGACCTTGGCCGGATCCCAGCCGAGCGCCGTCACCTTCTCCGGGCGCAGCCCGAGCGCGACCGGCGAGGTCATGATCGGCGTCTCGGCGGTGATCCGCTTCACGGCGTTCGGGCGCAGCCGCAGATAGTCGTTGGAGGAGAGCCACACCGCGTCGTACGACTTCTCCGCCGCGCCGGACGCGATCTGCTCGACGGCGTCCAGCGTGCCGGCGTACGTCGGCTTGACCGTGACCCCGGTCTTCTTCCGGGCCTCTTCGAGGACGGGCTCCATGTCGGAGAGCTCGGAGGAGGCGAGGACACGGAGGGTGGAGGGGGCACCGGCTTCGCCCCCCTTCCCCGTACCGCCGCCGCTGCCGCTTCCGCCGTCGCCGCCGTCGGTGGTGCAGGCGGTGAGGGTCAGGGTGGCCAGGGTCGTCAGGAGGGCGAGCGTGGACGCGGCCCTGCGGGGGAGGGATCTCGCGCCTCGGGGGAGGCCTCGGCCGGTGGATCTCATTCGAGGCCGCCTTCCAGGGCGCTCGTGCGGCGGGTACGGGCCAGATACGCGCTGGCCGACTGGAGTTCGGCGGTCAGGGACTCGACCGTGGCCGCCATCGACTCGGTCGCCTGGACCTTGTACGTGTCGATCGCGTCGAGCGTCCGGTAGATCTGCTGGAACGCCGTGCGCAGCGTCTCCGCACCCACCGCCGGGTCGGCCGCGATGCGCTGGATCTCGCCGCTCTGCGTCGCCAGCATCTCCGCGTTGCCGCGGATCAGGTCCTCGGTCGTCGAGCGGAGCACGTTCACCTGCTCGGCCACCTTGCGCTGGTTCTCCAGCGCGGAGGAGAGCATGACCGCGATCCGCAGCGCCGAGACCGTGGTCGTCGCCGCCCGCTCGACGCCCTTGATCAGCTCGTCGTTGTTGCGCCGGACCACGTCCATCGCCAGGTACCCCTGCGCACAGACGGCGAGTTGGGTCAGCAGGTCCTGGTGCTTCTGGCGGACCGGGAAGAGCACGTCGGATCGGAGCGCGTCCGCGGCCGCCTGGTCCGGGGTCAGCGCGATCCGCTCCTCCACGGCCGCGTCGAGGGCCTCCGTGAGCACCGCGTACTCCTGGAGCTTGCCCATGGTCTCCCAGAGCCGGCCCCGCTCGGTCTGCAACGCCGCGTTGTCACGGCGCAGTTCGTCCTGGCCGCCGCGGAGCGTACCGACGATCTTCGTCAACGTGCCCTGCGAGGAAGCGTACTTGGCGACGTGGTCGCGCAGCTTGTTCCCGCCGGGCAGCTTGGACAGGAACTTCCGCGCCCCCTTGCCCGGGGTGTCGCGGGGGTCGAGGTCCTCGACGGTGCGGCGCAGCTCGACGAGCGAGGAGCCGACCCGGGTCTGCGCGTCGCCGCCGCCCTCGCTCAGCGAGCGGACCGTGCGGTCGAGCATCCGGTTCGACTGGGCGGCCGCGCTGCGCATCTCGCCGGCCCCGAGGGCCGCGATCTCCCCGATGCGGCCCGCGAACTCGGGCGAGCGGGTGTCGAGCCCGGCGAGCGAGTCGACGTACTCGACCGCGCGCCGGCTCATCTCCGTACGGACCGACTCGTCCAGCGGCACGAGGCCCGAGGCCTGCTCGGCGCGGACCGGGGGCACCGGCTCGGGCGGGGTCAGGACCAGCTGGGCGGTGGCGGGGTCGTGGGGCGGGCTGATGCGAGGGTCGGGCGTGGTCATGCGGTGTCCCCCTGGTTGCGGGCCCGGCGCGCCATGTCGTGCAGCACCTCGCTGGTGGGCACGGGCGCCTGGCGGACCCCGGTCAGATTCTGGTTGAGGCGGTGCGCGAGGTCCGCGGTGGCGGCCGTGAACTCGGCTGCGGCGCCCTGCGGGCGGAAGCCGTGGCGCACCGCGAGCTCGCGCAACTCCTTGTCGTTGGTGAGCAGTTCGCCGAGTTCGCGGCCGGTGTCGGTGAGCGGTACGACGGTGTGGTCGCTGATCACCGTGGTGTCCGGGTAGAGCACGACCAGGTCGCCCATCTGTCGCTTGGCGAGGAGCTGGGAGGCGACCTGGGACTCGTAGACGAGCACCAGCTGGTTGCCGACGCCGCTGATGAAGTCCCGGAACGGGGCGTCGGAGCTGGACTGTTGGGCGCCCTGGACCTGGATCAGCTTGCGCATCAGCGGGGCCGTACGGCCCACGTCGGCCTTGCCCCCGGCCACCTTGCCGCCGTCGGCGACGAAGCTCGCGGCGGCGAGGTAGAGCGCGCCGGAGTTTGAGGCGACGGGGTCGGTCGAGGTGATGAACACCGTGCCGCTCAGCTCCGGCCGCCCGGCCGAGCCCTTGAGCTGCTGCCAGGTCCGGTCGGCCTTCGCGGCCTTCAGGTACGGCTCCATGCGCAGGGTGCCGGTCTGGCCGCCGGGGCTGAAGGACACCAGGCCGTTGTCGGCGAGGACGTCGGCCGCGCCGCGGTGGGCGACGACGACCAGCGGCGAGTAGAAGGGCCGCAGCGCGGCGGCCTTCACCCCGTTCCTGGCGCGCAGCTCGTCGGCGGGCGCCTTGGACGACGGGAACGCGAAGTCGTACCCCTTGAGGGGCAGTTCCTCCATGTCCCACGACCCGGAGGTCTCCGTCTCCACGGTGAGGCCCTCGTCGGCCAGGGCCTGCACCACCTTGGGGTCGGCGAAGAACTCCGCCTTCTCCGACCCGATCACTCCTCGCACGGTCTTCGTTGCCGTGTCCTTGTCCTTGTCGCCGCCCACTACGAGGACGGCGGCCACGCCGCCCAGGAGCAGGACGGCCAGGACGATTCCCAGGATGCGTCTCACGGGGGCAGATTGCTCGCGGAAGCCCACATTCCAGGGGGAGTTGGGTGTACGGAGGGTGAAGGGGTGATCCCGGTACGGAACCGGAGTGTGGGGGACTGGTGTGTGGGCGCGGCGAGTTGGGGCGGGGCCCGGGGTTGGGGCGGCACCCGGCTGGGGCGGGGTGTGGTGGCGCCCGGTCCGCGCGGCCCTGGCGCGCGCGGACCGGGGCCGTCAGGGGGTGGTGAGGAGCGGCTCGGGGGTGGTGAGGGCCTCGGAGTGGGCGTCCATGCGCTCGGCGGCGAGGATCGCGGCGGCCGTGTCGGCCCGCGAGGCGGCGACGACGAGGGCCCGGCCCGCGAGGGCGTGGGCGCGCTCGTGCAGCGACGGGGTGTTCGAGCCGCTCAGTCCCGCGTGCCTGGCCGGCGGCGCGCCGCGAAGGCGTGCGACCTGGCGGGCGATGAGATCGCCGGCCTCCGTGTCGCCGAGCTCGTCCGTGACGGCGAGCAGGGCGGCGAGGTGTCCGGCGAGCTGGATGTCCAGCTCCTCCTCGCGGGAGCGGTGCGGGTACGCGTTCTGGTCGTCGTCGGCCATCCGGTGGACCGACTTCGTGCGGATCGGTTCGTACATGGGATGGCCTCCTGAGTGTCTGGAGCCATCCTAGCTTAGATTCAATCTAAAGTTGAGTGCGGTCTGAAGGGGCGGGGGCGGGCTTCGGTGAGTCACGGCCGGCCGGCCGGGTGGTCACGGCTGGCTGTAGCCGTCCAGGAACGTGCCGATGCGGGTCACCGCGTCCGCCAGGTCGATGGCGTTCGGCAGCGTGACGATCCGGAAGTGGTCCGGCTCGTGCCAGTTGAACCCGGTCCCGTGGACCACCATGATCTTCTCGGCCCGCAGCAGGTCGAGGACCATCTGACGGTCGTCCTTGACCTTGTAGACGCTCGGGTCGAGCCGCGGGAAGAGGTACAGCGCGCCCTTCGGCTTCACGCAGGTGACGCCCGGGATCTGCGTCAGCAGGTCGTACGCCACGTCCCGCTGCTCCAGGAGCCGCCCGCCCGGCAGCACCAGGTCCTCGATCGACTGCCGGCCCTGCAGCGCGGCGGCCACCGCGTGCTGCGCCGGCATGTTGGCGCA
The DNA here is from genome assembly GCF_040638605.1 of Streptomyces sp. NPDC026092. Lineage (NCBI taxonomy): Bacteria > Bacillati > Actinomycetota > Actinomycetes > Kitasatosporales > Streptomycetaceae > Streptomyces > Streptomyces sp. NPDC026092. The sequence continues at coordinate 51,971 of NZ_JBEZYN010000021.1, read as the reverse complement.
GAGCCGCATGTTGGCGAGGATCGTCAGGCCCTCGATGTACGAGGAGGCGTGCGCCTTCGGCCCGCAGACCGCGAGCCAGCCGGAGCGGAAGCCGGCCACCCGGTAGTTCTTGCTCATCCCGTTGAACGTGAGGACGAGCAGGTCGGGGGCGATCGCGGCGGTGGGCGTGTGCGTGGTGCCGTCGTAGAGGATCTTGTCGTAGATCTCGTCCGAGCAGACGACCAGGTTGTGCCGGCGGGCGATCTCCGTGAGGGAGCGCAGCATCTCGTCGTCGTAGACGGCGCCCGTCGGGTTGTTCGGGTTGATGATCACGATCGCCTTGGTGCGGTCGGTGATCTTCCGCTCGATGTCGGCGAGGTCCGGCATCCAGTCCGACTGCTCGTCGCAGCGGTAGTGCACCGCCGTGCCGCCGGCCAGCGAGACCGACGCCGTCCACAGCGGGTAGTCCGGGGCGGGGACGAGCACCTCGTCGCCGTCGTCGAGCAGCGCCTGCATCGACATCTGGATCAGCTCGGAGACGCCGTTGCCGAGGTAGATGTCCTCGACGGAGAGCGGGATGCCCTTGGTCTCGTAGTGGCTCATCACCGCGCGGCGGGCGGACAGCAGGCCCTTCGCGTCGCCGTAACCGTGCGCGTCGGCCAGGTTGCGCAGCACGTCCTCGAGGATCGCCGGCGGGCACTCGAAGCCGAACGCGGCCGGGTTTCCGGTGTTGAGCTTGAGGATGCGATGACCGGCAGCCTCGAGCCGCATCGCCTCTTCGAGCACCGGGCCCCGGATTTCGTAACAGACGTTGGCGAGCTTCGTGGACTGGATCACCTGCATGTCGAGAGCTTACGGCGGGGTCGCGCGAGGCGCCTCGTGTTTTGGGACACGTCGGGCGGAATCGGGGTGGGGCCGGGGGCGGGGAGGGGTGCGTCTGGGCCCGTCCTTCCTGGCGGTGCCTGGGTGGTCCCGGGGCGGCCGGGGCCGTCCTTCCCGGCGGTCCCCGGGCGGTGCCTGGGCGGTCCACGGGTGGTCCCGGGGTGGTCCCCGGGCGGCGCCTGGGAGGTGACCTGGCGCGGCTCGGCTCGCCGTGCGCTCCGTAGAATGCGCGGCCATGAGCCACCAGCGCGACCGAGCCGCAGACGCCCCAGGCCGACGCCGTCATGCCACGAAGCGGCGGGCCCCGGGCCCGCGCCGACTGCTGGCGGGCGCCGGCGTCGTCGGCATCGGGCTGCTGGTCGCGGTCGTCTCCGGGGCGTTCCGGTCGGGTCAGACCGGCGGTGCGCCCACGGGCGACGACGGCCGGCCGGGGCTGCCGTCGCTGATCCAGGCCGATCCTTCCGTCGACGCGGAGCCGGACGCGACCGGTACGCCGGCGCCGTCCTCGTCCGCCGCGCCCCGCTCGGCGTCGGCGTCCGCATCCGCAACGGCATCGGCCTCGGCGTCCGTGCGGGCGAGTGCCTCCGCCACGGATGCCGCCGCGCCCACCGCGACCGGGGACTCCGGGAGCGACGGGCCCGGGAAGTCGGGCGCGGCGCCCGGGAAGACGAAGCGCCCGAGGTGAGGCAGGCGGTCGTGGCGTGGTGGAGCCGTCTGTGGAGCGCCGCCGGGTGCCGGTGGTCGGGAGCGCTCGGCGCGCTCGCCGTCACCGTGGGCGGCTACGCCGCCGGAACCCTGCCGGACGAGCCGGAGCCGTGGGGGCTGTGGGCCGCCCGGGGCACGGCGGCGACGGCGGCGGGCGCGGTCCTGGCGTACCTCGGGCTGACGCTGCTCGTGGCGGCGTGGGGGCGGTACGGGGAGCTGCTTGCCCGCGGGGACCAGGACGCCCGTGGCGGGGTCCTGGCGACCCTGGGGTGGTGGTGCGCGCCTCTGGTGCTCGCGCCTCCGCTGTACAGCGCGGACGTCTACAGCTACATCGCCCAGGGCGCCATGGTCCTGGAGGGGTACGACGTGTACGGGGCCGGGCCGTCGGTCCTGGGCCCCGGGGACCTCGGCGTGGAGGCCGCGGCGAGCGTCGGCGGGCACTGGACGGACACCCCGGCGCCGTACGGGCCGGCCTTCCTCGTCCTCGCGCAGGCCGTGGTGAAGGTGACGGGCGGGGCGATCGTCCCGGCGGTGTTCGGGATGCGGCTCCTCGCGCTCGGCGCGCTGGCGCTGATCGTCTGGGCGGTGCGGGGGCTTGCGGGGCGGCGCGGGGGTGGGGGTGCTGGTGGGGCGCTTTGGCTTGCGGTCCTGAACCCGTTGCTGCTGATCCACGTCGTGGGCGGGATGCACAACGACGGGCTGATGATCGGGCTCATGCTCGGCGGCGTGCTGCTCGCCTCGCGGGGGCGGTGGGTGCTCGGGAGCGTGCTGGTCGGGCTCGCGATGATGGTCAAGTCGCCGGCCGCGGTCGCCCTGCTCTTCATCGGGGTGATGGTGGCGCGTGCGGGTGGTGGGGGCGTACGGGGTGTGGTGAAGGGGCTCGTCGGGCCGGGGGTCGTCGCGGGGGCGGTGGCCGTCGGCGCGACGGTGGCGGCCGGGACGGGGTTCGGGTGGCTGCGGACGCAGAGTGTGGCGGGGGCGATCCATACGGCGCTGTCGGTCACGAGTGACGTGGGGCTGGGGCTCGGGCTGCTTCTCGGGGACGGCCCCGAGCCCGTGAAGGGCGTCGTCCAGAAGCTCGGCCTCGTGATCGCGGTGGGGATCATCCTGGCGCTCGCCTGGCGGGCGTGGAAGGGGCGGATCGATCCGGTGCTGGGGTTGGGGCTGGCGTTGGTGGCGCTCGTCGCGCTGTCGCCGATGGTGCAGCCCTGGTACTTGCTGTGGGGCGTGGTGGTTGTCGCGGCGACGGCTGCTTGGCGGGGGCGGGTGGGGCAGGTGCTCGCCGTGGCGTCGGCGGCGCTTGTGTACGAGACCGCGCCGTCGGGGGCGACCCCCTGGTACGGGTTCGTGGCCGCCGGGGTCGTGCTGGCGGCGGGGCTCTGGTGGGTGCGGCGGTCGTCGTGGCCGCGCCCGGTGGTGGCCGCCGGAGCCGTGGTGGGCGGGGACCTGGAGCGGACGCGCCCGTAAGGGCGCCGTCCCGTGTGCCCACCCTCCCCCTAGGGCTTCGCCCTGGGGGACCCCCACCGCCCTGCGGGACGTGTGCCCACGCGGGGTGGGGCCGGACGGGCGCCCAGGCGGTTGGGACGGGTGCCGGCCCTAAGGTGCGCACCCGCCCAGCACCGTCAGGGGGTCGGTGTCCTTCGGATCGCCCTGCCCGCCAGGGCCGTCGTGCGCTTTCCGTCTTCCATGACGAACTGGCCGTCGATCAGGACGTGGGGGATGCCCACCGGGAGGGAGCGGGGGGAGTCGTACGTCGACCCGGCCGCGACCGTGGTCGGGTCGAAGAGGACCAGGTCCGCCACGTAGCCCTCGCGGACGAGGCCGCGGTCGGGGAGGCGGAGGCGGGCGGCCGGGCGGGAGGTGAGGTGGGCGACGCACTCCTCCAGGGAGAGGACGCCCTCGTCGCGCGCGTACTTGCCCAGGTACTCGGGGAACGTCCCGTACGCCCTCGGGTGGGGCTTGAAGCCCTGGAGGATGCCGTCCGAGCCGCCCGTGTGCACCCGGTGGCGCATGATCGTGCGGACGTTCTCCTCGTGGCCGACGTGCTGGAGGATCGTCGAGCCGAGGCGGTCGTCGATCAGGAGGCGGCGGGCCGTGACCCACGGGGCCTCACCGCGCATCTCGGCCGACTGGGCGATCGTCTTGCCCACGCACGACGCCAGACCCGGGTCGCTTACCCCCGAGATCTCGATCGTGTCCCACTCGATCGGCACCCCGTGGCAGCCGTCCGAGCCGATCTCCTCCAGGTGGTGGCGGATCCGTTCCGCCGTCTCGTCGTCCTTCAGGCGCGTCAGCAGCGCCTCCGGGCCGCCCTCCGCCGCCCAGCTCGGGAGCATCGCCACCAGGGTCGTGCAGCCCGGCGTGTACGGGTACGTGTCCAGGGTGATGTCGGAGCCGCCGGCCAGCGCCTCGTCCAGGAGGGACAGGAGGTCCGGGGCCTTGCCCTTGTTCACGCCGAAGTTCATCGTCGCGTGCGCCAGGTGCAGCGCGCAGCCCGCGTCCCGGGTGAGGGCGACCATCTCCTCGTACGCCTGGAGCGCACCGGCGCCGTACGAGCGGTGGTGCGGGCAGTAGTAGCCGCCGTACCCCGCCACGACCTTGCAGAGGTCGGCCAGTTCCGTGTCCTTCGCGTACATGCCCGGCGTGTACGTCAGGCCGGAGGACATGCCCACCGCGCCCTGCTCCATGCCCTCCGCCACCAGCTGCCGCATCCGGGTCGTTTCCCGCTCCGTCGCCGGGCGGTCGTCCCAGCCGACGGCGTACATCCGTACCGTTCCCTGGGGGATCAGGTACGCCGCGTTCACCGCGATCCCGCGGTCCAGGCGGTCCAGGTACTCGCCGACCGTGCGCCAGTCGAAGTCGATGTCCGAACCGTCGCCGTTCCAGCCGGTGATCGCCCGGCGGACCTCCGCGAGCGTGCGGTCGTCGACCGGGGCGTACGAGAGGCCGTCCTGGCCGAGGACTTCGAGGGTCACGCCCTGCGCGGCCTTCGCGGTGTGCTCCGGGTCGCGGAGCAGCGCGAGGTCGGAGTGCGCGTGCATGTCGATGAAGCCGGGGGACAGGGCGAGGCCCTCGGCGTCCAGGACGCGCCGGGCGGTGGGGCGCTGGCAGCCCGCGGCCGCGCCCTCCTTCACTATCGCGGCGATCCGGCCGCCGTCGACGGCGACGTCGGCGCGGTACGACTCCCCGCCCGAGCCGTCGATGACGTCCACGTCGCGGATGACGAGGTCCATGGTGACCGGCTCCTCTAGAAGAACGTACGGATGTAGTCGACGACCGTGCCGTCCGCCTCGACCAGCGGGATCAGCTGCCACTTGTCGAAGGACGTACAGGGGTGGGAGAGGCCCATGCCGAGCCAGTCGCCGACCTCGATCTCGGCGCCCGGTTCCGTGCGGACCCAGCCGTGCTGGTCGGACAGGCCGGTGACCGTGATGCCGTCGGCGGGGCGGACCGTGCCCGTACGGGCGTCGCGGACCACCTGCGCCTCGGGGAGGTCGAGGTCGTACGCGGCGTCCCGCTTGCCGCCGTTGGTGAAGGCCTGCTCGGGGGTCGGGCGGGAGACGACCTGTGTCCAGAGCCGGAACGCGGGCTGCAGCGCGCCCTCTTCGGGGACCCGGTTGAAGGGGGTGAGGTGCCGGTAGTGGCCGTCGTCGTGCGAGACGTACGCGCCGGAGCGGAGCAACTTCAGTACGGGGACTGAGAGTTCGGGGATCTCCGCGAACACGTCGGCGACCGCGTCGAACCAGGCGCTGCCGCCCGCGCTGATCACGATCTCCTCGATGTCGGGGGAGAAGCGGCCGGCCTTGTCGAGGTCGGCGGCGAGGGAGACGAGGCGGTTCAGCCAGGCGTGGACCCGGTCGGCGTCCGCCTGCGGGACCTCGCCCTCGTAGCCCGCCACACCGACCAGGCGGAGCGTGCCGGCCGCGGCGACCGCGTCGGCGACGGCGGTGCAGTCGGCTTCCGTACGGGCTCCGGTACGGGCCCCCTCGCCGGCGCCGAGCTCGACGACGACGTCCACGGGGCGCCGCGCGCCGGCCTCGGTGAGGGCCGCGTCCATCAGCTCGACCCCGCGGACCGAGTCGACGTAACAGATGAAGCGGAAGTCGGGGTCGGCGTCGAGCTCGGAGGCCAGCCAGCGCAGGGCGGGGGCGTCGACGAGCTCGTTGGCGAGGAAGATCCGGGCGATGCCGTGGGCGCGGTAGACGCGGGCCTGGTGCGGGACGGCTGCCGTGATGCCCCAGGCGCCGTGCTCCAGCTGGCGGTCGAAGAGCTGCGGGGCCATCGAGGTCTTGCCGTGCGGGGCGAAGGCGAGGCCGTGGCGCTCGGCGTAGGTCTCCAGGAGGCGGAGGTTGTGCTCGACGGACTCGGCGGAGAGGGCGAGGACGGGGGTGGTGAAGCCGCCGGTGAAGAGGTTGCGGCGCTGGGCGGCGAGCTCGCCGACGGTCAGGCCCTCGGCGTCGGGGGGCAGGGCCTTGAAGCGGTGGTCCACGCGTTCGTGCGCGAGTTGCTGGGTGGGTGTGGGGGTGCGGTTGGGGTTGGGGATGTCGGTGGGAGCGGGGGTGTGGTGGTGCTCCTGCTGCATGGTTCCTCCAGGGCCTCGCGTCATTGCGTTGCAGTATGCGCAACGGTCATTGCGCATATCGCTAAAGGGTGTCTAACATCCGGGCCAACGCCGGGTCAATGGACCCGCATGATCGACGAGGAGCCCGCAGGTGACCGCCCTGACCGGAGACCACCCGACCGTGGACGCGCCACCCGTGGACGTCGTCTGCCTCGGTGAGTCCATGGTCACCTTTCTGCCCTCCCGGCCGGGACGCCTCGCCGACGTGCCCACGTTCGCCCGCGCCATCGGCGGCGCCGAGTCCAATGTCGCCTGCGCGCTCGCCTCGGCGGGACACCGCGCGAAGTGGGTGAGCCGGGTGGGTGCGGACGGGTTCGGCGACCACCTCGTCGAGGCGATCGGGGCGTACGGGGTCGATGTGTCGGCGGTGGGGCGGGATGCCGTGCGGCCGACCGGGATCTACTTCCGTACGGCCACGGATCGGGCCGCGGCGGCGCACGAGGTCGCGTACTACCGGGCCGGGTCGGCGGCTTCGGCGATGTCGCCGGAGACGGTTCCGTACGAGTCGGTGGTGGACGGGCGGGTGCTGCATCTGTCGGGGATCACCGCGGCGCTGTCGGAGGGCAGTCTGGCGCTGATGCGGGTGCTGACCGCTCGGCGGGTGGGTCGGCGGCCGGTCGTGTCGTTCGACGTGAACTTTCGGGCGGGGCTTTGGCGGGACGCCGTGGTCGGTGGGCGGGTGCTGCTGGAGCTTGCTCGGGGGGCGGATGTGGTGTTTGTGGGGGAGGACGAGGCGGAGGAGGCGTGGGGGTTGGTGGGGCCGGAGGCTGTCCGGGGCGCGCTGCCTGAGCCGGCCGTGCTCGTCGTGAAGCGAGGGGCGGCGGGGGCGGTCGTCCTTGAGCGCTGCGCTGGGCCATTCCCCACCCCGCCCCTTCCCGAACTGGGGGCTCTGCCCCCAGACCCCCGCGCCTCAAACTCCCCCTACGCCAAGGGGCGTGGGGGGACCCCCAGCGGGGCTGGATTTGCCGGCGAGGCCGGATTTGGCGGCAGGGCTGGATTTGTCCCCGACGCCGTCACCGACGTCCCCGCACCCCGTGTCGATGTCGTCGCGGCCGTCGGGGCCGGGGATGCGTTCGCTGCCGGGTTTCTGTCGGGGACCCTTCGGGGGCTGCCCGTACGGGAGCGGGTTCGGCATGGGCATCTCATGGCCGCCGCCGCGCTCACCGTGCCCGGAGATCTCGCCTTGCCGCCCACCCGTCACCCGGCCACCACCCCTCACGGAGCTGCTTCGCAGCGCCCCTCCTGGATCGCACACGCCGACCGGCTGGTCGCCCTCGGCGACTCCGCCTGGGAGACACTGCACCTCGGCCCCGGGTGGACGGGGGAGGACCAGGAGGTACGTACGCCATGAGTCAGACCGTCGACCGCGCGCTGAGCATCCTGCCGCTGCTCGCCCAGGGGCCCGCCGACCTCGGCCAGGTCGCCGACCGGCTCGGGGTGCACAAGTCCACCGCCCTGCGGCTGCTGCGCACCCTGCACGAGCACGGCCTCGTCTACCGCCAGCAGGACCAGCGCTACCGCCTCGGCGCCCGTCTCTTCGCCCTCGCGCAGGAGGCCGTCGAGAACCTCGACATCCGCGAGATCGCGCACTCCCACCTCACCGCGCTCAACGAGCAGATCGGGCACACCGTCCACCTCGCGGTCTACGAGGAGAGCGAGGTGCTCTACATCGACAAGGTCGAGAGCCGCTACCCGGTCCGGATGTACTCCCGTATCGGCAAGCCCGTCGCCATCACCGTCGCCGCCGTCGCCAAGCTGCTGCTCGCCGACCTCCCCGAGCCCGAGCGGCGCGCCATCGCCGCCAAGCTCGACTACCCCATGTACACGCCCCGTTCGACCCCCAACGCCACCGCCTTCCTCAAGGAGCTGGCGACCGTACGCGAACAGGGCTGGGCCACCGACCTCGGTGGCCACGAGGAGTCCATCAACTGTGTCGGAGCGCCCATCCGCGGCGCCGACGGCCGTGTCGTCGCCGCCATGTCGGTCTCGGCGCCCAATGTGGTCGTGACCGCCGAGGAACTCCTCACCCTGCTCCCGCTGGTGCGCCGCACCGCCGACGCCATCAGCCGGGACTACTCAGGCAACACCCCTACCAAGGACCGGACATGACCGAGAAGATCGCGCTCACCCCCGCCACCCACACCGCCCCGCCCGCCAAGTTCTCGCACGGCGTCAAGAAGGGGAACATTCTGCAGGTCGCCGGGCAGGTCGGGTTCCTGCCCGCCGAGGAGGGCGAGGCGCCCACGCCCGCGGGCCCGACCCTGCGCGAGCAGACCCTGCAGACCTTCGCCAACGTCAAGGCGATCCTGGAGGAGGGCGGCGCGAGCTGGGACGACGTGATGATGATGCGCGTCTACCTCACCGACGTCGACCACTTCGCCGAGATGAACGAGATCTACAACGCGTACTTCGAGGAGCAGGGCCTGAAGGCCCCCGCCTCCGCGCGTACGACGGTCTACGTCGGCCTCCCCAAGGGCCTCCTCATCGAGATCGACGCCCTCGCCGTCCTCTCCTGAGCCCGATTCCGCGCCCGAGCCCGAGCCGGTACCCCCACAACCTGAGCTGATTTCGCTGAGCACGCCGCTTTACGGCACGGCGTCCGTCCCCGGGACGCCGTGCCGCGCTCCCCCCTACCCAAAAACGAGGCCCCACCATGCTGCTCGCCGCCGCATCCCCCGCCGCCGAGGCGCCACCCCACACCGGAGGACTGCTCCTCCTCATACCCGGCACGGCCGGTCTGCTGACCGTCGCCGCCCTCGGCATCGCCCTTCTCCTCGTCCTCATCATCAAAGTCCGCCTGCAGCCCTTCGTCGCGCTGCTCGCCGTCTCCATCAGCGTCGGCCTCGCCGCCGGACTCTCCGTCACCGAACTCTTCGGCACCGTCCAGAAGTCCGCCGCCACCTCCGTCATCGAGAACGGCATGGGCGGCATCCTCGGCCATGTCGCGATCATCATCGGCCTCGGCACCATGCTCGGCGCGATCCTCGAGGTCTCCGGCGGAGCCGAGGTGCTGTCCTCCCGCCTCCTCGGCCTCTTCGGCGAGAAGCGCGCCCCGCTCGCGATGGGCCTGACCGGACTGATCTTCGGCATCCCCGTCTTCTTCGACGTCGGCATCTTCGTCCTCGCGCCGATCGTCTACGCCGCCGCCAAGCGGTCCGGCAAATCGATCCTGCTCTACTGCATGCCCCTGCTCGCGGGTCTGTCGATGACCCACGCCTTCCTGCCGCCGCACCCCGGTCCCGTCGCCGCCGCCGGACTGCTCCACGTCTCGCTCGGCTGGGTCATCCTCATGGGCATCGTCGTCGGCATCCCCGCCGTCCTCGCCGCCTGGGCCTACGCCGCCTGGATCGGCAAGCGGCTCTTCGTCGAGGTCCCGCAGGACATGCTGGAGGCCGCCGAGGACGCCAAGGCGCAGGTCGCCGCCGAGCGCAAGGACGGCGCCTCCGAGGCGCCCGTCTCGCTGGCCACCGTGCTCCTCATCATCGGTACGCCGCTGGTCCTCATCCTCGCCGCGACCTTCTCCTCCATCGCGCTCGACGAGTCGACCGCCCGCTCCGTGATCGAGTTCTTCGGCAACCCGTTCGTCGCCCTGACGATCGCGCTGTTCCTCGCGTACTACCTGCTCGGCATCCGGCGCGGCTGGTCCCGCAAGTCCCTGGAGCAGGTGTCCACGTCCTCGCTGAAGCCGGTCGGCAACATCCTGCTCGTGGTCGGCGCGGGTGGAGTCTTCGGCGCGGTCCTGAAGGCGAGCGGTGTCGCGCAGGCGCTCTCCGACACCTTCAACGACGTCGGCCTGCCCGTCATCGTCCTCGCCTACCTGATCTCCCTCGTGCTCCGCGTCGCCCAGGGCTCCGCGACCGTCGCGATCGTCACCACCGCCGGCATCGTCCTGCCGCTGGTCGAGGGCGGCGACCACTCGCAGGCCTTCCTCGCCCTGGTCATCATGGCGATCTCGGCCGGCTCGATCTTCGCCTCGCACGTCAACGACGGCGGCTTCTGGATCGTCTCGAAGTACTTCGGCATCTCCGAGCGGGACACCCTGAAGTCCTGGACCGTCCTGGAGTCCGTCCTCTCCGTGGCCGGATTCGCCGTCGCCGCCGCGCTCAGTCTGGCGGTCTAGCCCCGCGGTTACTACGGAGGAGGGCGCCCCCGGCTTTCCGGGAGCGCCCTCCTCGTCACGTGGTACCCGCCGTCACGTCGTGCAGTACTGCGCCTGCTTGCCGATCGAGCGGTACATGCAGTCCGCGTTCTCCAGAAGCTGGAGCACCGCGTCCCTGTTGCGGCTCGTCTCGCGCTCGATCACCTCGTCGGGCGGGTAGAAGCCGCCGTTCCAGGACGAGGCCGGATACATCTCGAAGGTGTAGCCGAAGATCTTCTGCGCGCCCCACAGCCAGTCGTCGATCGACCCGTCCGTGATGTAGAGGTCGCTGGACTGCTCGGCCGTGTAGCCGTTGCTCGCCGCCATCTTCCCGCCGACCGCCGCGAACGCGTCCCGGTCGTCCTGCGTCAGGCCCGGCGCGGTGTTCGCGGTGGTCCAGCCGTAGGGCCAGAGCACCAGTTCGCTGTACGTGTGGAAGTCGATCGCCGCCTTGATCTGCTGCTTGCCGCCCACCACCCGGGTGCGGACGAAGTCGGCGACGACCTTCACCTCGGGGGCCGACTCGGGGGCCGTGCCCCGGTAGGTCTCCGAGCTCTTGGTGCCCGAGGAGCCGCCGCAGCAGCCCCACTTGTAGTCCCAGTTACGGTTCATGTCCGTACCGACGTAGGACGAGCCGGCGTTGGGCTGCCGGTTCTTGCGCCAGCTGCGGTACGAGCCGGAGGCGATGTCGTACTCGCCGCCGTCCGGGTTGAGGTCCGGCACGATCCAGATCTCGCGGTTGTTCACCATGTTCGTGACCCGGCTGTCGGAGCCGTAGCCCGCGCCGAGTTCGCGCAGCAGGTACAGCGCCATCTCGACGGTCAGGTGCTCGCGCGCGTGCTGGTGGTGGGTGAAGAGGACCTCGGGCTCGGCCTCGTCCGTGCCGACGTTGTCGCTGATCTTGATGGCGACGATGTCCCGGCCCTGGTAGGTCTTGCCGATGACCCGCTTGTTCATGAGGCTCGGGTACTGGGCGATGCGCTGGTCGATCTCCGCGTTCATCTCGGCGAAGTTGTGGTACTTCGAGTCGGCCGAGGGGAAGTCGAAGGGCTCGACGCCCAGGCCCTTCGCCGACCGGTCCGGCGGCGCCGGCAGCGCCTCCGGGCGGTGGCCGAGGGCGCGGAGCTTGCGCAGCTGGGCCTGGTTGGCGCTGACGACGACGCTGTGGTCGTCGGCCTCGTCGATGGAGACGCCGGTGGCGGCGAGCGCGGTGCGTTCGGCGACGGTGGACGGGCCGTGGATCTCGTACTGGCGGATCACTTCCTCGGCGGCGGGGGTCGGCTCGGAGTCGGCTCCGGCCTGCTGGCTGCCGAGCGAGAGCGGCGCCGCGAGGGCGAGCGCCAGCAGGGCCGCGAGCGTGGCGGACCTCCTGCCGCGCGTATCGCGCGTTCCGCTTCCGCGGGTTCGAAGTCGCATGCTGTCTCCTGGGTGGGGAGGGTGGGGGGTGCGACAGGCTGTGCGGGATTTTTGTGGTGGGTTGCTGTGCGGGATGTGCCGTGCGGGATTTGCCGTGCGGGTGCTCGGTGCGCGTGTTCCGCGCGGGTGTTCGCACATGGTGAGGCTATGACATGGACGGGTCAAGAGTGCGGTTCGGCCACCGGTCGTCAAGGTCGCCTTCGTGGCCGGGTTCCACAGGAGATCACATCGGACCGCGAAAACCGCGAAAGGAAGATCCTTCGGCGATACTGTGCCGCGTGGGGACGCTGATCGGCACGTATGAGATCGAACGCAAGCTCGGCGAGGGCGGCATGGGGACCGTCTGGCTCGCGCGCTCGCGCGGCGGACGCGCCGTCGCCGTCAAGGTGGCCCGGCCGGAACTCGCCGCCGACCCCGGATTCCGCGAGCGGTTCCGGGCCGAGATCCTCGCCGCCCGCCGGGTCGGCGGCTTCCACACCGCGCAGGTCGTCGACGCCGACCCCGACGCCGAGGCGCCCTGGCTCGCCACCGCCTACGTCCCCGGCCCCACCCTCGCCGGCCTCGTCGCCGCGGAGGGCCCGATGGACGAGCGGCGGCTCCGGGCGCTGGGCGCCGCGCTCGCCGAGGCCCTGGAGGCCATCCACGGCTGCGGGCTCGTCCACCGCGACCTCAAGCCCGGCAACATCGTCATGGCCGCCGACGGGCCTCGCGTCCTGGACTTCGGGATCGCCCGCGCCCTGGAGTCGACCCGGCTCACCGCCACCGGAACCGCCTTCGGCACCCCCGGCTACCTCGCCCCCGAGCAGGCCCTCGGCGAGGAGGTGACCGGCGCCGCCGACGTGTTCGCCCTCGGCGGCGTCCTCGTCGCGGCCGCCGGCGGGCGGGCGTTCGGCGACGGGACCCCGATGGGGCTCATGTACCGCACCGTCCACGAGGCGCCGGACCTGACCTCCGTACCGGAAGCGCTGCGCGGGCTTGTCGGGCGCTGCCTCGCCAAGAGCCCGGCCGAGCGGCCCACGCCCGCGCAGCTCCTCGACGCGCTCGTGGCGGAGCCCGAGCCCGTGCTGCCGACGCCGACCGTCGTGTCCGTCGTTTCAAGGGACGCTGTCCAGGACGCCGTACCCGTCCACGTCCAGGACGCCGTGCCCGTACACGCGCAGCCCACCGTCGTCGTACCGCCGCGGCCCGCCGCGCCGCCGGGGCCCGCGCCGACGTTCGAGGCCGCCGACAAGACCTCGGGGATCGCCGTCGACGCCGACGGGGTGGTCTTCGTGGTCTCGGACGTCGAGGCGGAGTTCGGCTGGGAGGAGATCGGGTCCGTCGCCAGCGAGCTGACCCGGCGCGGCCGGCGGCTCGTCGTCACCCTCACGCTGTACGACGGCTCCACCTACACCTGCGAGGTCGACGCCCGCGGCACCGAGCGCGCCGACGCGTGGGCCCGGCAGCTCGACCTGGCCCTGAGGCGCTACCTGCCCGCGTAGGACGGCAGGACATGGCGCGGCGCCGTCGCTGGGGGGGCGACGGCGCCGCTGTCGTGCTGTGGGGTGGTTACGGCAGGGTCCTGCTGTGGGTCGCTACGACAGGGTCCTGCTGTGGGGTTACGGCAGGTTGTGGACGTGCGGGCCGACCGCGTTGGACCAGGCGTTGCCGGCCGTGGCGTCCCAGTTGGTCGACCAGGTCATCGCGCCGCGCAGGTTCGGCCAGGTCTGCGAGGGCTTGAAGGAGCCGCAGTTGGTGCCGCGGGCCAGGCAGTCGAGCGCGTTCTTCACGATCGACGGGTCGACGTAGCCGCTGCCCGCGCCCCGGGTCGAGGCCGGCACGCCGAGGCCGACCTGGGAGGCGTCGAGGCCGCCCTGGAGCTGGATGCAGGCGAGCGCGGTGAGGAAGTCCACCGAACCCTGGCTGTACACCTTGCCGTCGCAGCCGAGCATCGAACCGCTGTTGTAGTACTGCATGTTGACGACCGTGAGGATGTCCTTCACGGCGAGCGCGGTCTTGAAGTACTCGGTGCCCGTGTTCTGCATGTCGATGGTCTGCGGGGCCATCGTCAGGACCATCGAGGAGCCGGCCTTCGCGGAGAGCTGGCGCAGCGCCTTCGTCAGGTACGTGGAGTTGATGCCGTGCTCCAGGTCGATGTCGACGCCGGTGAAGCCGTACTCCTGCATCAGGGCGTACGCGCTGTCCGCGAAGGCGGTCGCCGAGGCGTCACTGTTGATGGTGACGTTCCCCTTCTCGCCGCCGACCGAGATGATGACCGACTTGCCCGCGGCCTTCTTCGCGGCGACGTCGGCCTTGAAGTCGGCGACGGAGGCGTAGCCGACGGCCGGGTCGAGGTTGAAGACGATCTGGCCGGGCGTGGTCGTCGAGTCGGCGAAGGAGACGGCGATGATGTCGTACTGCGCCTGTACGTCCCGCAGCTTCTGGACGGTCGCGCCGTTGTTGAAGTTCTGCCAGTAGCCGGTCAGGGCGTGCTTCGGCACGGACGGGCCGGGGCCCGGGTTGGTCGTACGGGCGGAGACGGCGGTCGACTTGGCGGACTCGCCCGCCGCGTTGGTCGCCGAGACCTGGAACTGGTACGTGGTGTTGGCCGCGAGGCCCGTCACCGTGGCGGAGGCGCCGGAGACGGTCTGCGCGAGGGAGCCGTCGCGGTACACCTTGTAGCCGGTGGCGCCGGAGACCGCGTTCCAGCTCAGGGCGACGGAGGACGAGGTGATCGAGCCGGTCGCGAGGCCCGCAGGGGTGGCGGGGACGACCGGGTCGGGGTCGACCGGGCCGCCGCCGTCGGGGCCGAAGACGGAGACGTCGTCGACGTGGTAGGCGGCCTGGCCGTACCAGCCGTGGGTGTAGACGGTCACCTGGGTGGTGTTGGCGCCCGTGGTGAAGCTGGTGGTCAGCTGCTTCCAGGAGGTGCTGTCGGGGGTCCAGGTGGAGACGTCGGTGGTGCCGGTGCCGGTCGCGCCGAGGTAGGCGTACCCGCCCTGCACCCAGGCGCTCAGCGAGTACGTCGAGTTGGGCTTGACGGTGACGACCTGGCTGCAGCGGGCGTTGTCCTGGCCCGCCGGGCTCGCCTTGAGGGCGCCCGCCCCGGTGCGTACGGGCGAGGAGACGGCGGCGCCGCTGCCCGCCGTACAGGTCCAGTTGGCCAGGCCGGACTCGAAGCCCGCGTTCTTGGCCACGTTGATGTCCGCGGCCTGGGCGGTGCCGGTGCCGCCGACGAGGGCGAGCCCGGAGCCGACGGCGAGCGCGAGGGCGCCGCCGATCCATCTGCGCGAGCGTGTGGTGGTGCGGTCCACTTGCTGCCTCCGGTGGGGGAGATGGGGGAGAGGGGGAGGGGAAAGGGAGGTAGGTCACGGTGGCCACCGTTGGAGGAACAAGCTGGTCCAGACCAATCGAGTTGTCAAGGCCTCTGACGGGGCTGGGGAGTTGGGCGGGTGGGCCCGAGGGGCCGTCTCGGGCCCATGCGCGGACCCAGTCCAGGGCCCAGCTGTGGGCCCAGCGCTGGGTCCGGTGTCAGGCCCAGCGCAAGACCCATCCGGACCAAGAATTCTCGTTGTGCTTGCCGGATTGTGTGTTCACCAGCCCACAGGTCGTGGATAAAGTGCCAGCATCGCGCTGTGCAGTAACGCGGTGAACGCAGTGAGTCATGGGGACATGGGGACTTGGGGACGGGGAGCCCGACGTGCCGACAGCGATCGCGGTCACCAGTGCCGACCTGGTGCTGCCACCGACCGACCAGCAGACACCCACCGCCGCCGTCCTGCCCGCACCCGAAGCCCGGTCCCTCTCCTCCGCCGTGGCCGACCTCCAGCTCCTCCTCGACCGCTACGGCCATGTGATCGTCCTTTGCCCGAGCTCCCTGCCCAAGCCGGCCGAACAGCGCCTGCACGCCATCCGCTCCCTCCTGGAGAGCGACCGGATCGCCCTGGTCAAGACCGACCTGCCGCCCCTCGGCACCGCCGTCCTGGCCCGGCAGCTGCGGCAGCTCTCCGTCTGCGACTTCAGCCCCGGCGTCGTCGCCTCGGCCGCCCGGCTGCTCACCCACTACATCTACGCCGGCGCCGTCCTCGGCTCCGTCGCCAAGCTCGACCGGGTGCCCGTCACCCTGACGTCGCACGTCAAGGGCTGGCTCCCCGGCGCCCAGTTCGCCGTGCTCGCCGGACCCGTCCCGCAGCTCGTCCGGATCGGCGCGGGCGTCGCACCGCCCACGGGACCCGAGTTCGCCACCCAGCTCCTCGTCGCCCGCGGCCAGCTCCAGACCGACTGGCCCACCGGCACGCTCGCCCCGACCTGGCAGGTCCAGGCCGTCCACGAGGCGCCGCTGCCCGCCGAGTCGGCCCGCTGGTGGGGGACCGGGCGGCTCGTCGAGTTCACCGCGTACCTCCCCGACATCGCCGTACTCCACCGGCTCGTCGCCTCCGTACGGCGCGAGACCTGCCACTGGTGCGGCATGGAACTCATCGGCGACCGCTGCGGCTTCTGCGCCGCGCCGTGGGCCGCGTCGACGGCCCCCGCGCCGTCGCGCACCGCGGCGGGAGTGGGCGCGGGGGCGGGGGCGGTGGGGTCGTCGGGCGCTTCGTCGGGCACCTCGGCCGCCGCCCGTTCGGTGGCCCCCGCGTCCGCCCCGCCGAACGCGCTGCCGACCGCCGCCGGCGACCGCCCGTCCCGCGCGCTGACCGCACCGGCGCCCTCGGCGCCCCCGTGGCCGTCGACGCCGTCACCGCCGCCGCCGGGAGACATCCCGCCGGCCACGCACCCCGCCCGCTGAGCCCCACGTGTCCCGTCCGCTGACCTACGTACCCCCGATCGAGGTTGTCCGGCAATGAACTCTCGCCAGCGTCGTGGCGTCATCCTGTTGCTGCTGTCCGTCCTGTGCGCCCTCGGCGCGTTCGCCGGCGTCCTCTCCGTGATCGACGACGTCAACTCCAAGGTCGGACCCGAGGTGACCGCGTACCGCGTCAAGGGCGACGTGGCGCCCCACACCCCGCTGAACGACGGGCAGTTCGAGAAGATCTCGATGCCGAAGCGCTGGCTCTCCAAGACCGCCGTGACCGACCTCGACCAGATCCGGGGCAAGATCGCCGTCACCCGGCTCGAAGCCGGCTCCCTCCTCCAGTCGGACATGATCGTCAAGCGGCCCGCGCTCCAGCCCGGCCAGCAGGAGATCGCCATCATGATCGACGCGGCGACGGGCGTCGCCGGCAAGATCACCGCCGGTGCCACGGTCAACATCTACGCCACGTTCGCCGGCGAGAAGGGCGGCAAGGCCGCCCAGTCCAAGGTCATCGTCAGCAACGCCCGCGTCATCGACGTCGGCAAGCTCACCCCCATCTCCGACCGCGACGACCGCAGCAACGGCCCCACCGAAGCCGTCCCGATCACCTTCGCGCTCTCCACGCTCGACACCCAGCGCGTCGCGTACGCCGAGTCCTTCGCCGAGCACGTACGGCTCGCCCTCGTCGCCCCCGGCGGCGAGCCCACCCTCACCCCCGACGACCGCACCTACACGCTCGACAAGGACAAGTGAGGCCGGTATGACCACCAGGATCCTGCCGGCCGTCGCCGACCCCGACGCGGCCCGCGCCGTCATCAGCCTCCTCAGCCAGCTCCCCGGCGCCGAACCCGGCGCGCCCGTCGCCGACTCCACCCAGCTCGTCGACACCCTCGCCCGGCTGGCCGCCCAGTCCCTCGACGAACTCCCCGAAGTCGTCCTCGTCCACGAGCGGATCGGCCCGATGCCGGCCCTCGAACTCGTCCGCGAGGTCGCCCTCCGCTTCCCCGCCGTCGGCGTCGTCCTCATCACCGCCGACGCGAGCCCCGTGCTCTTCTCCGCCGCCATGGACTCCGGCGCGCGCGGCCTGGTCACCCTCCCGCTCGGGTACGAGGAGCTGGCCAGCCGCGTCCAGGCCGCCGCCCAGTGGTCCGTCGGCGTCCGCCGCCACCTCGGCGGCGGAACGGACGTCCTCACCGGACCCGGAGGGACCGTCGTG
Organism: Streptomyces sp. NPDC026092; assembly: GCF_040638605.1. NCBI lineage: Bacteria > Bacillati > Actinomycetota > Actinomycetes > Kitasatosporales > Streptomycetaceae > Streptomyces > Streptomyces sp. NPDC026092. The sequence continues at coordinate 34,243 of NZ_JBEZYN010000021.1, read as the reverse complement.
ACCGTCAGCGGCGCCAAGGGCGGCGTCGGGACCACCGTCGCCGCCGTCCAACTCGCCCTGGCCTCCCGCGCCTCGGGCCGCAACGTCGCCCTCGTCGACATGGACCTCCAGGGCGGCGACATCGCCTCCTACCTCGACGTCCAGTTCCGCCGCTCGGTCGCCGACCTCGCCGCCGTCGACGACATCTCGCCCCGCGTCCTCCAGGAAGCCCTGTACGTCCACGAGACGGGCATCGCCCTCCTCCTCGCCCCCGGCGAGGGCGAACGCGGCGAGGACGTCGCCGACCGCTCCGCCCGCCAGATCGTCGGCGCCCTGCGCTCCCGCTACGACGTCGTGGTCGTCGACTGCGGCACGTACCTCAACGGCGCCAACGCCGCCGCCGTCGAGATGGCCGACGCGGCCGTCCTCGTCACCACCCCGGACGTGGTCGCGGTGCGGGCCGCCAAGCGGACCGTACGGATGTGGGACCGGCTCCAGATCCGCAAGGCGGAGGAGACGACCGTCCTGGTCAACCGGCACACCCGCGGCACCGAGATCCAGCCCGCCCTCATCCAGAAGATCACCGGTACGCGCATGGCGGGCGTCGTCGTCCCGGCCAACTTCAAGGAGCTGCAGGGCGTCGTCGACGCGGGCCGCATGCACGAACTCGACGCCCGGTCGAGCGTCAAGCAGGCCCTGTGGGCGCTCGCCGGCGAGCTGGGGCTCGTCGGCCCGCCGGCCGGGGCTGTCGGCTCGGGCGGCGAACAGCGGCCGGCGCTGGGGCCCGGTTCCGGTAGGCAGTCCGGTTCCGGTTCGGGGAAGCAGCTCGGCTCCGGGAAGCAGTTCGCCCGGCTGACCCGCGGCAAGGGCGGGCGCTGAGCCATGCCGACTTCGGGGCGTAGAGCTCGGGCGCGAGGGGACGACAGGGGGCAGGTCGCCGTCGAGTTCCTCGGCATGGTGCCGCTCATCCTGATCACGCTCGTCCTGCTCTGGCAGTGCGTCCTGGTCGGCTACACCTTCACGCTGGCCGCCAACGCCGCCGACGAGGCGGCCCGCGTCTGCGCGGTCGGCGGCGACTACGCGGCGGCAGGGAAGCGGCACGTGGGCGAGGCGTGGGCGGCCGGGGTGGGCTGCGACGCGTCGGGCGACCTGGCCCAGGCGACGGTGAGGCTCAAGGTCCCGGTCCTCGTCCCGGGCACGGTCTCGTTCCCCTTCACCGTGACCGGCGAGGCCGGAGTCGTACGGGAGGACGAGGGGGCGGGAGCCGGATGAGCCGCGCACGCACCGCCGCGCCACGCACCGCCGCGCCACGCACCGTCGCGCCACGCGACGGGGGACGAGCGGTCGTCTGCGACGGAGGACGAGCGGTCGCCCGCGACCGCGGCCAGGCAGCCGTCGAGTACCTCGGGTTCCTCCCCATCCTCCTCCTCGTCGCCCTCGCCGGAATCCAGCTCGGCATCGCCGCGTACGCGGCCCAGCAGGCCGGAACGGGAGCGCGCGCCGCAGCCCGGGCCCAAGGCCACGACGACGCGAGCATCGACCCGCGACGGGCCGGCCGGTCCGCGATGAGCGACTGGATCGCGTCGAACGCGGAAGTCGTCGTCCGCGAAGGCGGCGGCGAGGCCGTCGCCACCGTCACCGTGGACATCCCGTCCGTCGTCCCCTTCTGGGACTTCGGGCGGATCGAGAAGAGCGCCACCATGCCCGTGCCCGAGGAGGGCGAGTAGCCATGAGCCTGCGAGCCCGCATCAGTACCCCCGACGAACCCCGCGTCGGAGGCGCCAAGGAGGACAGCCACCTCGTCGCGACCTTCCGCGCGAAGCTCCTGGAGGAGATCGACCTCACCGAGATGTCCGCGCTCGTCGCCACCGAGCGGCGCGCCCGCCTCGAACGCGTCCTCGGCCACATCATCAGCCGCGAAGGCCCCGTCCTCTCCACCGCCGAACGCGCCCAGCTGATCCGCCGCGTCGTCGACGAGGCCCTCGGCCTCGGTGTCCTCGAACCCCTCCTCGAAGACGCCTCCATCACCGAGATCATGGTCAACGGCCCCGACCAGATCTACATCGAACGGGCCGGCCGGGTCGAACTCCTCCCGCTCCGCTTCGCCTCCCACGAACAGCTGATGCAGACCATCGAGCGGATCGTCTCCACCGTCAACCGCCGCGTCGACGAGTCCAACCCGATGGTCGACGCCCGGCTGCCCTCCGGCGAACGCGTCAACGTCATCATCCCGCCGCTCTCCCTCACCGGGGCGACCCTGACGATCCGCCGCTTCCCACGCGCGTACACACTCCGCGAGATGGTCGGCCTCGGCTCCCTCGACGAACAGATGGTGCTGCTGCTCGCCGGACTCGTGCAGGCCAAGTTCAACGTGATCGTCTCCGGAGCCACCGGCACCGGAAAGACCACCCTCCTCAACGCGCTCTCCGAACTGATCCCGGACGGCGAACGCGTCATCACCATCGAGGACTCCGCCGAACTCCAGCTCCGCCAGGCCCACGTCATCCGCCTGGAGAGCCGCCCCCCGAACATCGAGGGCCGCGGCGCCGTCACCATCCGCGACCTCGTCCGCAACTCCCTGCGCATGCGCCCCGACCGCATCATCGTCGGCGAGGTCCGCGGCGGCGAGACCCTCGACATGCTCCAGGCCATGTCCACCGGCCACGACGGCTCCCTCGCCACCGTCCACGCCAACTCCGCCGAGGACGCCCTCATGCGACTCCAGACCCTCGCCTCCATGTCCGAGGTCAAGGTCCCCTTCGAGGCGCTCAGGGACCAGATCAACAGCGCCGTCGACGTCCTCGTCCAGCTCACCCGGCACCCCGACGGCACCCGCCGCGTCACCGAGATCGCCGTCCTCGCCTCACGCGGCCGCGAACGCTTCACCCTCGCCACCGTCTGCTCCTTCCGCGCACAGCCGCTCGCCGCCGACGGCCGCGTGTACGGCGTGTACGCGTACCACCCGCTGCCCCGCCGCGTCGCCGACCGGCTCTACCTGGCGGGCCAGCCCGTCCCACAGGCCTTCGGCGTCGCCACGTCCGACGACCAGCTGACCACCCGAGAAGCGAAGTAGGAGAGGGAGGGGAACAGAGATGCTTTCGTCGACCTGGCCGGTGACCGGCGTCGTACTGCTCGCCTGCGTCCTCGGGGTGCTCGGCATCCACACGTACGCCCGCGGCACCGCCGACCGCGCCGCGCTGGTCGCCCGGCTCAAGCAGACCGGCGAACCGGAGCTCACCGGCCGCCGCAGGCGCCGCTTCCGCGGCATCGACCGGCGCGTACGACGCACCGCCTTCGGCCGGAAACTGGAGCTACGGATCTCCGCCACCGGCCTCGACGTGACTCCCGGCGAGTTCGTCGTCGCCATGACGGTCATGGTGCTCCTGCTCTGGATCGCGGGCCAGGCCGTGCTCTCGCCGTTCTTCGGCCCGATCTGCGGCCTCGTCGGCATCTGGGTCGCCCTGGGCTTCCTCAACTGGCAGCGCCAGAAACGCATCGAGAAGTTCATCAACCAACTCCCCGAACTCTCCCGGATCCTCGCCAACGCCACCCAGGCCGGACTCGCCCTGCGCATGGCCCTCAGCATGGCCGCCGACGAACTCGACGCACCGGCCGGCGACGAACTGGAGAAGGTCGCCCAACAACTCGCCGTCGGCACGTCGATCGACGACGCGCTCGGCGAACTCGCCGAACGTCTGCCCTCCCGCGAACTCGTCGTCCTCGTCACCACCCTCGTCCTCGCCAACAAGGCGGGCGGCACCGTCGTCTCCTCGCTGCGCAACCTCACCGAGACCCTGGAGGAACGGAAAGAGACGCGCAGGGAGGTCCGTACACAACTCTCCCAGGTGAGCATGACGGCGTACTCCGTCCCGGTGATCGGCATCGGCTCCCTTCTCCTCATCGACAACATGCAGCCGGGGGCCCTGGACCGGATGACCGGCTCGGGCCTCGGCCAGGCCGCCGTCGTCGCCGCGTTCGCGCTCTACGTCGTCGGCTTCGTGATCATCCGCCGCTTCTCGAAGATCGACGTGTGAGGGGCGGACGGACATGAACCTTCTCCTCGCACTGGCCGCCGCCCTGTCGGTCACCGGAATCCTCTACGGCATCCGCCTCTACCGGGCCGACGCCAAACTCCCCGACGACCTCCAACTCGCCCTGGAAGTCGGCTCCACCCGCACCGGCGCCGTCTACTCCGTCGTGGACCGCCTCGGCATGCGCTACTCCGCCGCCGTCCTGCGCGCGATGGGCCCCAAGCGCGTCGACGCCGTCCGCCGCCGCATCGACCTGGCCGGCAACCCCGGCGGCCTGACCATCGACCGCTACGGAGCACGGCGCGCCGTCTACGGCTTCCTCGGCGGCTTCGGCGGCCTGATCATGCTCTCCGACGGCGACGTACTCGTCGCGCTGCTGCTCTTCGCCTTCGGCGCGTTCTGGACCGAGGTCGGCATCTGGTCGGCGATCCGCATCCGCAAGGACCAGATCGAGCGCACCCTCCCGGACTTCCTGGACGTCCTCGCGGTGGTGGTGTCGGCCGGCCTCGGCTTCCGCCAGGCACTGGACAGGGTGGCGGAGAAGTACGAAGGCCCCTGGGCCGACGAACTCCGCATCACCCTCCGGCAGATGGACATGGGCGTGAGCCGCCGCCAGGCCTTCGACGAACTGCGCCGCCGCAACGACAGCGAACAGGTCGCACAGTTCGTCACCGCCCTCCAGCAGGGCGAGGAGCTCGGCGCACCGATCGTCGAGACGCTCATACAGATCGCCAACGACATGCGCCGCACCGACGCCCAGAACGCCCGCCGGAAGGCCGCGAAGGCCGTCCCCAAGGCCACGATGGTGATCACCACGCTCATGGTCCCCGCGACGATGATCCTCCTGGGCGCCGGCCTGTTCCTCGGCTCGGGGACGAACCTCGGATCGATCACGGGGGAGTGAAGGTGAGGACACGATGACGCTCAGAGTGCTCGTCGCCGACGACAACCCGGTCGTCCGCGCCGGCCTGCGCGCCCTGCTCGACGCGGCGACCCCCGACATCCGGGTCGTCGCGGAGGCCCCCGACGGCCGCACCGCCATGGACGAAGCCCGCCGCACCCGCCCCGACGTCGTCCTCCTCGACGTCCGCATGCCCATCGTCGACGGCCTCACCGCCCTCCCGCACCTGGTCCGCGTGGCCCCGGTCCTGATGCTCACGTACAGCGTGGAGACCGAGGTCGTCCAGGAGGCACTCCGCCTCGGAGCCGGGGGCTACCTGGTCCACGGCGAGTTCACGGCCGAGGAACTCGTGACAGCCGTCCGCGACGTACGAGCGGGCCGCGCCCGCTTCACCCCGACGGCGGCCAACGCGTTGGTGGGAGTGGTGCGGGGTGCGACTGCACACGGCAGTGTGCGGCCAATTGTCTCGACCGGATGGCGATTTGGCTCCGGGGCTTCGCAGATGCAACCGAATGTGTCACGCTTTGGACTGAGCGTGAGGGAGGGGGAGGTGATGGACCTGATCGCATCGGGCCTCAACAACCGGCAGATCGCCGACACATGCTTCATCAGCGAGAAAACGGTCAAGAACCACATCAACCGCATCTTCGCCAAACTCCACGCCACCTCCCGCAGCGAAGCCATAGCAGCCTGGCTCGGCACAAGGGCCGCCTCATGAGCTGGGCCCGTGTTTGGGCCTACGGGCCCTGTGGGGAGGAGGTGGTGTTGACGTACCGTGCGCGTGCCGAACTCGGCAGCGGCACGGGGATGTACGAATCCGGAGGGGACGGCGACCATGAGCGACCTCATGCTGAAGGCTGCGACGAAGGCAAAACTCCACGTCGAAGCCTGGCTCCGCACGAGGACGACAAACGACCGCGGCCAGACGGCGGTCGAGTACCTGGGGATCATCGTGGTGGTCGTGGCGATCGTGGTGGCGATCAGCGGGACGAGTATCGGCAACACGATCCGGACCGCGATCTCGAACAAGATCGCCGACCTCATCGACTAATGCCGGTCGGCAGATGCCGCCGCACGGATTCGGGGCAGGCATTCCCTGTCTACATCACAGTGATGGCGGGCCTGCTCTTTCTAGCCTTCGCGTACTTCGCCGTCGGCCAGGCCGCGGCAACCCGGAACGGTGCCCAGACAGCCGCAGACGCTGCGGCACTGGCTGCAGCACAGGACGCCCGCGATCAGCTCAGGGATGGTTGGCTGGGAGTCATTCTCGACCCCGCACAGTGGGGTGACTTCCTCTCGGGTCTCGCGTACGACGAGTCCGTCGCATGTGGTCGCGCGGTCTCCTTCGCCGCCAAGAACGACGCGGAACTCTCGGGAGAGGGCTGTGTCTCCCTCCCCGCCGGTGAGCAGGGATTCCGAGTGGAGGTTCGCACTCTGGACTCCGTCGGCTCTTCCGTCGTCCCTGGGACGGAGAACCAGCACGCCACAGCGAAGGCGACCGCCGTGCTGGAATCGCGTTGCACGTTCAAGGCTCCTGAACCGACTCAGGAACCTGAACCGCCCACACCCGATCCCGACCCTGATCCCTCCTCGGAGCCGGAGCCAGAACCCACGCCGACCGAACCGGCCCCGATTCTCGGTCTCACGTGCAACGGTGTCCCGTGGACGATCGACCCCGACGATCCGGAACTGCCCAGCGCCGCTGATCTCTTCACCGTACGACTGGCCGACTGACAAACGAAGGAATCCCGTTCATGAGTGTTCGGTACGCAACGACGGCCCTCAGGGGGTGGGCCGTGGCGGTCACCACGGCCGGCCTGGTCCTCGGCGTAGCCGGCTGCGGCAGTGACGATGAACCTCCGAATACCCAGCCCGCCACGAGTTCCTCGTCCCCCAAGAGCGAAGGCAACAAAGAGCCTCAGTCGGAGGCGCCAGAGGCGCCGGAGGAGACCTTGGCCGTACTCAAGGGGCAGGACGGTTTCGAGCTGACGATCACCTCGGCCCAGCGTGACGCCGGAGCCTTCCTCACGGTCAAGGGGCGGTTGACGAACACTTCCGAGAAGGCGCGTGCCCTGCCGCAGGGCGTGAAGGGCAACGAGACCGAAGTGCTGAAGCACGGCGATTCCCTGGGGGGCGCCACGCTGGTGGATGGGGTGGCGAAGAAGCGCTACTACGTCCTCCGGGACACGGACGGCAGGCCCCTGACCACTACCGGACTCGACATCTTCCGGTCCGGAGCCTCATCCGAAGTCTTCATGCAATTCCCCGCACCCCCCGCCGGCACCACCGAAGTCACCTTCCAACTCCCCACCTTCGAACCCGGCACCATCAAACTCTCCTGACGGACGCCGCCATGACACCCCGCCACCTCGCCCCCCTCGCCGCCCTCACCCTCCTCCTCTACGTCACCGCAACCGGCCCCGTCCTCGCCGACGATCCCCCCAACTCCACCTCCAGCGCGTCCCCGCCCCCCGAGATCGACGCCAACTCACCCGAGTTGATGCTTCCCGACGGGGCCACCCTCGCCGCGCCCAAGGTGCTCGACATCAAGCAGGTCGTCGAGGAGGAGGGCGGCGAGCAGCGGCGGGAGGACACCAACGTCGACGTGACCTTCGCCCTGCAGGCCGAGGTGCTCTTCGGGAAGGACAGCGCCAAGCTCGGCCCCGCCGCCACCGCCCGCATCGCCGCCATCGCCGTCGAGATCAACAAGCAGAACTCCAGCCGCGTCCGCGTCTTCGGATTCACCGACGACCTCGGGACGTACGAGCACGGGCTCAAGCTCTCCAAGGAGCGCGCCGACGCTGTGCAGCAGGAGTTGGCCAAGACGCTCAAACCGGGGAAGACGTTCGACATCCGCGGCTACAGCGAGGACTACCCGATCGCCTCCAACGCCACCGAGGAAGGCCGCACCAAGAACCGCCGCGTAGAGATCTCTTTCCCGCGAACGACCACGACCTCCCCCGCCCCCTAGCTCCCTCGCCCTAGCCTCCTGCCAACTGCCCCAGCACCGCCCGGATCGTGGCGACGACGGCGTCCGGGCGGCGGAAGACGTCCCGGGCCGTGAAGCGCAGGACCCGGCGGACCTCCGGGCAGTCGGCGAGGTCGTTGTAGCGGCGGATGTCGTGGTCGTGGGCCTGGCGGGTGCCGTGGTAGGCGTACCCCTCGATCTCGACTGCCAGGCCCGCCCGCCGGAAGAGGAAGTCCGGGCGCAGGGTGCGGCCGGAGCGGGACCCGAGGAGCGGCTGGGACTCCGGGTGGAGGCCGGCGTCGCGCATGTGGAGGCGGGCGACCGTCTCCGCCGGGGAGCCGCACGCCGGGTCCGCGAGCTTCAGCCAGTGGCGGGCCAGGGTGGCGCCGGTGCGGGGCGCCGACAGTTCGGCCGCCAGTTGCGCGCGGTGCACGAGCGGTTCGCGGCGAACGCCCCGGACCGTGCGCCGCGACAGCGCCGAGTCCGCGACCACGACCGCCGCCTCGCGCGTCCGGCACCTTCGCATGAGGTCGCCGACCGTCCGCGCCGGACTCGTCGTCCGGAGGCCGGCGCGCATGACGCAGTCGGCGTCGGCCAGGTACTCCGTCGAATGGACGCGCACGCCCTCGCCGGTACGGGAGGAGTGCGGGCGCCGCACGGTGAACTCCAGGACGCCCGGCCCATCCGGCACCGCTGCCGACACCGAAGCCGCCGACCGCGCTGCGGAAGCCGCCGGCCCCGAAGCTGCCGACCCCGACACCGTCGGCCCCGACCCCGCCGGCCTCGCCGCTGAGGTGCCACGCGCCGCGCCGCTACCTGTCCTCGGGGGGTCCCCCACCCCCACCCCCTCCCCCCACCCCCCGAGTACTTCGATGCGGTGCAGTGTCGCCGCCGTGCCGTGGCTGCACACCAGCTCCGGGCGGAGCAGCTGGTGGGCTCGGGCGCGGACGCGCCAGTCCACGTCCTTGCCGGGGGCCGCCCATGCGCCCCGGCAGATCCGCTGCCAGCCCTCCGCGCGCAGCCGCCTTCCGACCTGGCCGCTGCCTGCCGGCCATCCCGCTTCGTAGGCCCACGCTGTGAGGAGCACCCCGCCCCGGGCGACCCTCACCCACTCCTCCGTCTCTCCCGCCATGGCTCAACGATCCACGGACGGGGGATTATTCGCACCCCCTGTGGATAACTCCTGCCGTCATGCCGCATCCTGGTGCGAACGGGCGCAGGGCCCGCACCGAAGTGGACTGCCGATGACGACCACATCCCCCAGCGTTCGGCTGGTCAGCGATCTCGTGACCCACATCCCCGAGTTCCGGGGAGCGTACGAGTCCCACATCTTCAGTCAGGGTGATGTGCTGCCGCACGTCTTCTTCTGGGACGTCGTCCAGAACTGCGTCCGATCCTTCCTCGGCGAGGACCCCGCGGCGGCCGACTGGCGGCGCACGCTCGACTTCCTGGAGGAGCAGAGCGCGCGCGGGGACCTCGGCGTCGACGAGGTCATCGTCACCTCGTTCCTCAACGACCTGCCGTATCCGCACGAGCCCGGGTACGCCATCGTCCAGGAGCTCGGCCCGGTCATGGCGGCGCGGTTCGTACGCATCCGCCCCGGGGGCTGACGGGGCAGGGGTACGGGTACGGGTGCGCACGGGGTCGGGTACGAGCCCCGCCCCCGCCCCGGCCGCCCCCACCCGCCCGGACATAATCGAGCGCATGTCCCCAGACCGGTCCCGTTCATCCGATGCGCCCCAAAAGCGCCGAACGCCTGATTCGCTCACCCTCGCCCTCGGCGGCTACGCCGCCGCCCGCGTCATCGGCCTCGCGATCCTCGCCCTCGCCGCCGTCGGGACCGGCAAGGACGGGCTGCATCGGCTGCGCGGCCGCTGGGACTCCGTCTGGTACGTCCGGATCGCCGAGAACGGGTACGGCCATCAGGTCACCCTCCCCGACGGCAGCGTCCACTCCGACCTCGCCTTCTTCCCGCTCTTCCCCGCGCTCGAACGAGGCCTGTCCGCCGTCCTCCCCGTCGACGCGGCCACCGCCGGGCTCCTCGTCTCCTGGACCGCCTCCCTCGCCGCCGCCTGGGGCATCTACGCCGTCGGCGCGCACGTCGCGGGCCGGCAGGCCGGGGTCGTGCTCGCGGTCCTCTGGGGCGTGTACCCGACCGCGTTCGTCCAGTCGATGGCGTACACCGAGACGCTCTTCACCGCCCTCGCCGCCTGGTCGATCCTGGCCGTCCTCCGCGGGCGCTGGATCCTCGCCGGGGCGCTGTGCGCGCTCGCCGGGCTCACCCGGCCGACGGCCGCCGCCCTGATCGCCGCGATCGGCATCACGGCCGTCGTCACCGTCGTACGCGAACGGAAGCTGTCCGCCCGCATGGTGGCCGGTGTCCTGCTCGCGCCGCTGGGCTGGCTGGCGTACGTCGTCTACGTCGGCGTCCGCGAATCCAGCGCCACCGCCTACTTCGACGTCCAGGCCGCCTGGGGCAACTCGATCGACGGCGGGGTCGCCCTCGCCCGCTTCATCCGGGGTCTCCCGCCGCTCGCCGCGCTCGGTCTGGTCGCCGCGCTCGCCCTGCTCGGCTGGCTGGTCGCCCTCTGCGTCCGGCAGAAGCAGCCGCTGCCGCTCCTCGTGTACACGATCGCGGTCGTCGTGATCTCGCTCATCGGCGCCGCGTACTTCGGCTCCCGGCCGCGCCTGATGATGCCCGCGTTCGGGCTGCTCCTGCCGCCCGCCGTGGCGCTCGTACGGCTCCGCCCGCGCGACCGGGTCCTCGCACTCACCGGCCTCGCTCTCGCGTCCGGTGCCTACGGCGCCTTCACGCTCCTCGGCTCAGGACCCCCGTGACCCGGATCCGTCACCCGGATCTGCGCCCTCACGCCTTTCACCAGCCCCCAGCCCGCCATCGCCCCGGCCTCCGCCTCCAGTACGTGCCGGGCGCGCGGGCGCACCATGCCGAGCCGGCCGGGTCTCATGGTGACGACGTCCAGGACGGTGAAGTTCCGGTCCAGGTAGGCGACGTCCAGGGCGAAGCGCATGCCGAAGGTGTGGATGCTGTTCGTCGGGGTGATGAGCATCGCCCCGTCGATGCCGTCCCGGCCGAGCAGGCCGCGCCGCCGGGCCCGGTAGGAGGCCGCCACCTCCAGCGGGATCGAGTCCTCCGCTGCACCGACCAGCAAGTCCGCTCCGCCGTCGCGCCATTTCCCCGGTCTCCCCATGGGGGAGACGGTAGCGGTGCGGCTGGGTAGGGTGCGGCGGGTGTTCGCCACGCTGATCGCCGTCGCCGCGCTCTGGGGCGCCGCCACCGGGCTGCTCGTGCCGCGCGCCGCGTACCGGCTGTCGGTCGAGCCGGAGGAGCCGTGGCGCGACACCTGCGAGGCCGGCCACGCCCTCGCGGGGCCTGCGCGCGGCTGGCTCGGCGCCCCGGGCTGCCGCTCCTGCGAGAGCCGGCCCCGACCCCTCGCCTCCGGCCTCCTCACCTCCGGCCTCCTCACCTCCGGCCTCCTCACCCCCGTCCTCCTCACCCCCGTCCTCCTCACCGCCCTCTCCTGCGCCGCGCTCGCCGCCGCCACCGGGCCCCGGCCCGAGCTCGTCGTCTGGCTGCTCTGCGCGCCCGTCGCCGTGCTGCTCGCGACCGTCGACGTCCGGGTGCACCGGCTGCCCGACCTGCTCACGCTCCCGCTCGCCGCCGTCGCCCCGCTCCTCCTCCTGGGCGCCGAACTCCTCCCGTACGACGCCGGATCCTGGCTCCACGCCCTGCTCGGCGGACTCGCCTTGGGCGGCGGCTACTTCCTGCTGCATCTGATCCGGCCGGGCGGCATGGGCTTCGGGGACGTCAAGCTCGCGCTCTCCGTCGGCGCGGTCCTCGGCTGGTACGGCTGGGGGGTTCTGTTCGCCGGTACCTTCGCGGGCTTCCTCTTCGGCGCGCTGTACGGGTTCGGTCTGGTCCTCGTCCGGCGCGGGAGCCGGAAGTCCGCGATTCCGTTCGGGCCGTTCATGATCGGTGGGACCCTGCTCGGGCTGCTCCTCGGCGCGCTCTCCGCCTCCCCTTGAGGTTCGCGGCCTAGCATTCCGGCACATGCGGACATTGACTGACAAACTGCCCGTCGACTCGCAGCCGGAGGCGCCTCCCGCCCCCGCCCCCTGGTACCGCCACCCCGCCCTCCTCCCCTGGGCGTGGGCCGCCGGGCTCTGTCTGCTCTACGCGACCGTCGCCGTCCGTCGCCATCAGCTCCTCCGGACCACCGGATACGACCTGGGCATCTTCGAGCAGGCCGTCCGCGCCTACGCCGAACTCCGCGCCCCCGTCGTCCCCTTGCGCGGCGCCGGCTTCAACCTCCTCGGCGATCACTTCCACCCCCTCCTCGCCGCCCTCGCCCCCCTCTACCGCCTCTGGCCCTCGCCCCTCTGCCTCCTCGTCGCCCAGTCCGCCCTCCTCGCCCTCGCCGTCGTCCCGCTCGCCCGCTGGGCCCGGCGTGCGCTGGGTGTGCGCGCCGCGCACGCGGTCGCCGCCGGGTACGGGCTCAGCTGGGGCATCGCCTCCGCCGCCGCGTTCGACTTCCATGAGGTCGCCCTCGCCGTACCGCTGCTCGCCTTCTCCCTCGAAGCGCTCGCCCACCGCCGCTGGCGCGCCGCCGTCGCCTGGGCCGCGCCGCTCCTGTTCATCAAGGAGGACCTGGGGCTCACCCTCGCCGCCGTGGGCGTGTACGTCGCGGTCAAGGGGCCCCGGCGGCTCGGGATCGCCACCGCGGCCGTCGGGCTGCTCGGCTCGCTCGTCGAGATCAAGTTCCTGCTGCCCGCCTTCAACCTCGGTGGTGGCTACGCCCACGGCGGCAACCTCGCCGACGGTCACGGCTCGCTGCTCTCCACCCTGGCCCACGCGCCGCTCGACGCCCTGCGCCCCGACGTGAAGGCGCTGACCCTGGTCCTGGTCTTCGCCCCGTCCGCGCTGCTCGCGCTGCGCTCGCCGCTCGCGATGATCGCCGTACCGACCCTCGGGTGGCGGATGGTCTCCGAGAACCCCTTTCACTGGGGCACGGCGTACCACTACAGCGCGATCCTCATGCCCGTCGTCCTCGCCGGCCTGATCGACGTCCTCGCGCGGGAGAAGTCCGCCCGGAACGTGCGCGCCTCCCTCGTCACCGTCCTCGCCGTGACCGCCGTGCTGCTGCCGTCGTTCCCGCTGGCCCAGCTCGTCCAGCGGCCCACCTGGCGGACCACGCCGCACATCGAGGCCGCCCGCGCGCTGCTCGCGCGCGTCCCGGACGGGGCGACCGTCGCCGCCTCCAACCGGCTGGCCCCGCAGCTCACCTCGCGCTGCGAGGTGATGATCTTCCCGACGTTCCCGGTGGACACCCGCCTCGACCTCCGGGAGACCGGCCCGCTGCCCGCCCCGACGGCCGAGTGGATCGTCTACGACTCCGTACCGCCGGAGGCGTGGCCGCAGAAGAGCGGCCCGTGGCCCTACCCCGCCGAGCAGCAGGAGGCCGAGCTCCGGGCCGCGAGCGAGAAGCACGGGTACGAGGTGGTGGCCGCCCGGGACGGCGTGACCCTCCTGCGCCGATCCCCGAACTAGCGGCCCTACGCGTGCGGGCCCACCGTCACCTGCCCGACCACCAGCTCCGCACGGCCCTCCAGGATCGTGGCGACACGTTCGGCCTGCGCCTCCAGGGCCCGCAGCCGGGTCGCGCTGAGCGGGTGCGGCGTTTTCGGCGATTTCGACGACTCCGGCGAGCTCAGCGACTTCAACAGCTCGACCGTCACCGTGATCCGTTGGCCCGACCGGCGTTGGTGCCAGACGCCCGCGACCGTGCCGTCGATCAGGAGCACCGGATAGTTCCCGGCCTGGCCGCCCGCGAGCGCCCGGCTGTACGCGTCCCCGGGGAAGAGGGACTCGCGCGGTTGCGAGGCGATCGTGAAGGCGTCGAAGTACGGCAGCAGCCGCACCCCGCGCGCCGGGCGGGCGTCCGGGAACGTGGTGTCTCCGGCGACGACCCACCCCGGCGCCCCCTCGAACTCCACCTCCTCGATCCGGCCCGCCCCGGCGAGCGAGGCGAAGAGCCCGGTCGCCCAGCCGACCGGGGCCGCGAGCCACTTGGCGAAGTGCCGGGGGCTCGCCGGGCCGTACGCGTGGAGGTAGCGCGCCACGAGGTCGCCGAGCGCCCCCGTCCCCTCCGCCGGGCGGACCCCGGGGTTGGTGTACGTGACCTTCCGGCCGCGGTCCCGGCCGAAGCACAGCACTCCGCGGTGGCCCGCCAGGTGGGTGATCTGCCGCCAGCGCGGCCACTTGTCCTGGAAGGCTTCCATGACCCGGTCGCCCGCCCACGGGCCGGTGCGCGCCACGATCGCGTCCGTCAGCTCGTCCACGGTGAGCTCCGTGTCCGTGAGGGCGTCGGCGATGGCCGCCAGGACCTGGTCGGTCTGCTCCTCCGTCATCCGTACGTCCGCCGGCATCGGGTTCGCGCCGGTGGGGATGGCCGACAGGGCGCCGGTCCACATCGGCAGGTCGGCGGCGGGCAGCAGATGGACCGTGCCGCGCGGGCCGTACGTCTTGACCAGCGTGCCGTCCTCCCAGAGCGCCGCCCGTACGTCCACCCGGGTGGAGTCCGTGGTGCGCAGCGCGAGGGAGAGTTCGGCGGCGGAGAGGACCTGGGCGTGGGCGCCGAGCATCGCGGCGGCCACCGTCGCGGGCGGTGCGTCGGTGGGTTGGTCCAGGAACTGCCGGTGGATCCTGCGGGCGTCGGCCTGTGCCCAGCTGACCTTTGGCGGGGTGGAGGTCGTCATGTGCCGACGGTAGGCGCGGAATAGGTCAGGGGCTGTCCGCCTTGCCCATAGGGGCCGAAGAGTCGGGACCGGGCGAGGAGTTGGCGATGGCCAAGGGGAAGACCGAGTACGGGTGTGGGCTCGACGCGGCCGTCGATGTCGTCGGCGGCAAGTGGAAGCCGCTCATCCTGTGGGCGCTGCACGCGCACGGCGCGACGCGCTTCGGTGAGCTGAGGCGGCAGATCGCCCGCGTCAGCGAGAAGGTGCTGATCCAGCAGCTGCGCGAGCTGGAGGCGGACGGGATCGTCCACCGGGAGGTCTATCCGGAGGTGCCGCCCCGGGTGGAGTACTCGCTGACCGCGCTCGGCGAGGCGCTGAACACGGCGCTGCTGCCGCTGGGGGACTGGGGCGAGTCCTTCATGGCGGAGATCCTCGCGATCAAGGAAGCCCGGCGCACGGCCGAGGAGGTCTCCCAGGACGTCTCCGACGAGGCTTCCGAGGGCGCTGCCGATGGCGCGGTGGAGGCAGCCTGACCTGCTTCGGGCGGCGGTCGTCCGTCAACCGGAGGCCCACCCGAGGGGGTCCCTCTTGGGAGGTACGGAACCCGCCGCCACGCCGGGGCGCAAACCCGCCAGAGACCCTCACGGCCCTTGTCCCGACTGGGCTCCGGGGAAACCGGGTGGGACCGGCGGTGTCGTGTGGCACGCAGCAGCGCTTATGAAGGGTTATGGTGGAAACCCCCCCTCGGGCCGGTCCGTATCCCCCCCACGGACCGGCCCGTTTTCTTTCCCCCGGCTTGCCTTCGCCTCAGCGGATCAGGGCGTCTCAGCCCCGGCCGGCCCAGATGTTGGTGCCCTCGGTGTCCACGGCGAAGGTGTCGATCTCCTTCAGCTCCTCCTCCGTCAGCGGCGGCGCCGTCAGCGCGGCCACGTTCTCCTCGAGCTGGGCGACGCTGGACGCGCCGATCAGCGCGGAGGTCATCCGCTCGTCGCGCAGCACCCACGACAGCGCCAGCTGTGCCAGGGACTGGCCGCGGCGCTCGGCGATCTCGGCCAGGCCGCGCAGGCGCCGCAGGACCTCGTCGGAGAGCAGGTTCGGGTCGAGGGACTTGCCCTGCGTGGCCCGCGAACCCTCCGGGATGCCCTTCAGGTACTTGTTGGTGAGCAGGCCCTGGGCCAGCGGCACGAAGGAGATGCAGCCCATGCCGGCCGCCTCCAGCGTGTCGAGGAGGCCGTCCTCCTCGGTCCAGCGGTTGATCATCGAGTACGACGGCTGGTGGATGAGCGCGGGGACGCCCATGTCCTTGAGGATCCGCGCGGCCTCGGCGGTCTGCTCGCTGGTGTAGGAGGAGACGCCGACGTACAGCGCCTTGCCCTGCTGGACGGCGGAGGCGAGCGCCCCCATCGTCTCCTCCAGCGGGGTGTGCGGGTCGAAGCGGTGCGAGTAGAAGATGTCGACGTAGTCGAGGCCCATCCGCTTCAGGGAGGCGTCGAGCGAGGACATCAGGTACTTGCGGGAGCCCCACTCGCCGTACGGTCCGGGGTGCATCTCGTAGCCGGCCTTGGTCGAGACGATCAGCTCGTCCCGGTACGGCGCGAAGTCCTGGGCGAAGATCTTGCCGAAGTTCAGCTCGGCGGAGCCGGGCGGCGGCCCGTAGTTGTTCGCCAGGTCGAAGTGGGTGACGCCGAGGTCGAAGGCGCGGCGCAGGATCGCGCGCTGCGTGCCGAGGGTCTTGTCGTCGCCGAAGTTGTGCCAGAGGCCGAGGGAGACGGCGGGGAGCTTGAGTCCGCTGCGGCCGGTGCGGCGGTACTCCATGTGCTCGTAGCGGTCCGCGGAGGCGGTGTAGATCGGGGAATCAGTCACGTATCTCTGCTTATCACGGACTTGTGACAGTCCCGGGCTGGGAGCCTGTTACCCGTCCGCAGTAGGGTGTCGGCTTCGGGGAACGCCGCGGCATGGAGGGGTTAAGAACAGTGAACCTGCGCGACCTGGTGTACGGGCTCTACGCACGCCGGGTGGAAGGCCGCCTCGACCACGCCCAGGTGCCCAAGCACATCGGCGTCATCCTTGACGGCAACCGGCGCTGGGCCAAGGCCTCCGGTGGGACCCCCGAGCAGGGCCACAAGGCCGGCGCGGACAAGATCCAGGAGCTGCTCGGCTGGTGTGCCGAGACGGACGTCGAGGTCGTGACGCTCTGGATGCTGTCCACGGACAATCTGAACCGGCCCGAGGACCAGCTCCGCCCGCTGCTCGCCATCATCGAGGACGCGGTGCGCGCCCTGGCGGCCGACGGCCGCTGGCGGGTGCACCACGTGGGCACGCTCGATCTGCTGCCGGAGCGTACGCAGTCCGTGCTGAAGGAGGCCGAGCAGGCCACGCACGACAACACGGGGATACTCGTGAACGTCGCGGTGGGCTACGGCGGCCGTCAGGAGATCGCGGACGCGGTCCGTTCGCTGCTCCTGGAGCACGCGGAGAAGGGGACGAGCTTCGAGGAGCTCGCCGAGATCGTGGATGTCGAACACATCTCCGAACACCTGTACACGCGGGGCCAGCCCGACCCGGATCTGGTGATCCGGACCAGTGGTGAGCAGCGGCTGTCCGGTTTCATGCTGTGGCAGAGCGCGCACTCGGAGTACTACTTCTGTGAGGTCCACTGGCCGGCCTTCCGCAAGGTCGACTTCCTGCGGGCGCTGCGTGACTACGCGGCGCGTCACCGCCGCTACGGATCCTGAGCCACCTCCGCGTCACCCCAGGCACCCCGGGCACTTCAGGCACGCCCTTCACCGGCTTCACCCTCTTCACTCCCTTCTCCCCGGTCCGTCCGCGGGAGCGATCGCCACACGTTCGACTCTGTTCACGAACACGTCGTCATATGCCATGGCATGGCGGCGCGTGATCGAGGGCATATCCCTTCCAGAGTGAGCGGCACGGAGACCGCCACCCGGGAGGCCCGTTGCACCAGGACGACCGTGCAGGACATGTACGGACGGAGCGGAGGGCCGGAGCTCGGCCCGCGCATCGTGGCCAGAGCCCGGTCCCATCCCGCAGCGACACCGCTTCCGTCGCGCCCCGACCTCTCAGGGGTCGTCAAAGGGGGTCTGTCCTTCCGTGGTGACCAGCACTAAGCGCCGCTTGTCCGACAGGCGCACCTATGTTCTCGACACCAGCGTCCTGCTGGCCGACCCCAACGCCGTGTCACGGTTCGACGAGCACGAGGTCGTGCTCCCGATCGTCGTGGTCACTGAGTTGGAGGCCAAGAGGCACCACCCCGAGCTCGGCTACTTCGCCCGGGCGGCCCTGCGCCTCCTGGACGACTTCCGGGTCCGGTACGGGCGTCTGGACGCCCCGCTCCCCATCGGGGATCTGGGCGGCACCCTGCGTGTCGAGCTGAACCATTCCGACCCCGGTGTCCTCCCGGCCGGCTACCGGCTCGGGGACAACGACTCCCGGATCCTGGCCGTCGCGCGCAATCTGCAGGCCGAGGGGTACGACGTCACGGTCGTCTCCAAGGACCTGCCGCTGCGCATCAAGGCGTCCTCGGTCGGTCTCCTCGCCGAGGAGTACCGCGCGGAACTCGCCATCACGGACTCCGGTTGGACCGGTATGTCCGAACTGGGCCTCTCCGCCGACCAGGTGGACATCCTCTACGACCAGGAGACGCTGTACGTGCCGGAGGCCGCCGAGCTTCCGGTGCACACGGGTCTGGTCCTGCAGTCCGAGCGGGGCAAGGCGCTCGGCCGGATCACGGCGGAGGGCAACGTCCGCCTGGTGCGCGGCGACCGGGAGGCGTTCGGCATCCGTGGCCGCAGCGCCGAGCAGCGGATCGCGCTCGATCTGCTCCTCGACCCGGACGTCGGCATCATCTCGATGGGCGGCCGGGCCGGTACGGGCAAGTCGGCGCTGGCCCTCTGCGCGGGCCTGGAAGCGGTCCTGGAGCGCCGGCAGCACCAGAAGGTGATGGTGTTCCGTCCGCTGTACGCGGTCGGCGGCCAGGAGCTCGGCTATCTGCCGGGCAGCGAGGCCGAGAAGATGAGCCCGTGGGCGCAGGCCGTCTTCGACACGCTGTCGTCCGTGGCGGGCCGTGAGGTCATCGAGGAGGTGCTCGGCAGGGGGATGCTGGAGGTCCTGCCGCTCACGCACATCCGGGGCCGTTCCCTGCACGACGCGTTCGTCATCGTGGACGAGGCCCAGTCGCTGGAGCGGAACGTTCTGCTGACCGTTCTGTCCCGGATCGGGGCGAACTCCCGTGTCGTCCTGACCCATGACGTGGCTCAGCGCGACAACCTCAGGGTCGGCCGGTACGACGGAGTCGTCGCCGTCGTCGAGAAGCTGAAGGGGCATCCGCTCTTCGCGCACGTCACGCTGACGCGCTCGGAGCGCTCGCAGATCGCCGCACTCGTGACCGAGATGTTGGAGGACGGCCAGATCTGATCCGTTCGGTCCCATTGGACCGATTAGCACCTTCCCGTACGGGTATGGGAGTTGGCGCCGCCCGGCAGAGCGCAGGAGCTTAGCCGGGCGGCGCCGTGCTGTCCGGTAAATCGGCCAAAACTTCTGTGACTTACGAGGTGTGAGCTTTCACACGCAACACGGAATTGCCTTGCGGTGTCGGCGTCCGGCAGAGTCTTGCTTCCGTCAGGCCCCGCATACGGCCCACGCACACCTCCAGGGGTGTGGCACCACACAACTCAACAGCCGTTCGCCGTATGCCGCCCACAGCACCACGGGCCCGTGTCTTCTGTGACCCAGTACGTCGGAGACCAGCGCAAGGGGCACGATTTCGCCCGCTTGGTCACCTGTGTGGGCGATGCTGGAAGGAAACCGTGTGAGCCGGATCTCGGTCCGGGGATTCGCGGTGGCTTCGGCCACTGCGGTCACCACCGTCGGCGCCGTCGTGGGTGTTGCCTCGGGCGACACCCAGCCCTCGGGCGACAACTTCGAGGCCACCGCGGCCGACACCACGCTGCTCGCGGACATTCCCGTGGGCGAGCAGGCCCAGGTTCAGGTCTCCTCGCTCTCGGAGCAGGCCTCTGTCCAGGCCGCCGCGGCCGACTCGGCCGCGAAGAAGTCCGCGGAGGAATCGGCCCGCATCCAGGCCGCCAAGGACGCCGAAGCGAAGAAGAAGGCCGCCGACAAGGCGGAGAAGGACCGCAAGGAGGCCGCCGAGCGCGCCGAGCGTTCCTCGGTCCGCGACGCGGCGAGCTTCTCCGCGCAGGGCTCCTACTCCATCGCCGAGGTCAAGGCCATCGCCCGGCAGATGATCCCGGCCTCGCAGTTCCAGTGCTTCAGCAACATCGTGGACCACGAGTCCGGCTGGAACTACCGCGCGACCAACCCGTCTTCCGGCGCGTACGGTCTCGTCCAGGCCCTCCCGGGTTCGAAGATGTCGTCGGCCGGCGCCGACTGGCAGACGAACCCGGCCACCCAGATCAAGTGGGGCCTGAACTACATGAACAACCGCTACGACAGCCCCTGTGGCGCGTGGAACTTCTGGCAGGCCAACCGCTGGTACTAGTACCGGCGCTCTCAACCTCGCTGAGCCCCTCACCGTCCTACGGTGGGGGGCTTCATGCGTGTAGGTTCGGGCCCATGTGCTCCCCGAGGGAGTGAGCGGGGGAAGAGGGAAGAGGATGTCGAGACTGCCAGGATGGCTGAGCCGGCTGGGCGGGGAGCTCAGCCGCATCGGCGAGCGCCGCGCCCGCGCGGAGCGCGCCGACGACCTGGGCGCCGAGCCGCCCACGGGCGCGGGCCCCGCCGCGGGCGCGGGTGAAGGCGCGGGCGGCGAGCGGGAGTCACGACAGGAGTCGCCCCAGGAGCCCGCCGGCGGACCGGCCGCGGGCGGGGCGACGCCCGCCGGTGAGCGGTGGCCCGGCCGCCGTGGGCCGCAGGGCGCCGTCACCTCCGTACCCGCGCCGCCCGACTACGCCCCGGCCATAGCGGCACGCCCCGACCCCGTCGCCGCGATCCCGTGGGGCATCCGGGTCGCCGCCGAGGCCGGCTGGCGGCTGCTCGTGCTCGCGGGCACGGTCTGGGTGCTGATGAAGGTGATCAGCGAGGTGCAGCTGGTCGTCCTCGCCTTCGTTGCCGCGCTCCTCATCACCGCCCTGCTCCAGCCCACCGTCGCCCGGCTGCGCTCGATGGGGCTGCCGCGCGGGGTCGCCACGGCCGTCACCGCCGTCTCCGGGTTCGTGATCATGGGCCTGGTCGGCTGGTTCGTGGTCTGGCAGGTCCTGGACAACATCGACAACCTCTCGGACCGCGTCCGGGACGGCATCGAGGAGCTCAAGCGCTGGCTCCTCGACAGCCCGTTCCATGTGACCGAGAAGCAGATCAACGACATCGCCAAGAACCTCAGCGACACCATCGGCTCCAACACCGAGCAGATCACCTCCGCCGGACTCCAGGGCGTGACCGTCGTCATCGAGGCGATCACCGGGATACTGCTCGCGATGTTCTGCACCCTCTTCCTCCTCTACGACGGGAAGAAGGTCTGGCAGTGGACGCTCAAGCTGGTGCCCGCACAGGCCCGTCCCGGTGTCGCGGGCGCTGGGCCCCGGGCCTGGCGGACGCTGACCGCCTATGTACGCGGCACGGTGCTCGTCGCCCTGATCGACGCCGTCTTCATCGGCCTCGGCCTGTACTTCCTCGATGTGCCGCTGGCCGTGCCGCTGGCCGTGTTCATCTTCCTGTTCGCGTTCATCCCGCTGGTCGGCGCTGTCATCTCCGGTGCCCTCGCGGTCGTGGTCGCGCTGGTCACCAACGACGTGTTCACCGCCCTCATGGTCCTGTTGGTGGTCCTCGCCGTGCAGCAGATCGAGGGCCATGTGCTGCAGCCGTTCATCCTGGGCCGCGCGGTACGCGTCCACCCGCTGGCCGTCGTCCTCGCGGTCGCGGCCGGCGGACTGACCGCCGGCATCGGCGGCGCGGTGGTCGCGGTGCCGCTGGTCGCCGTCACCAACACCGTGGTCGGCTACCTCCGCGCGTACAGCCATGAACAGGCGCTGCTCAGCACCCCGGAACCGCGCGGCGCGACCGCGTGGGCGGTGGCGCCCACGCCCGCGCCGGGCACGAAGGGAAGGGACGACGCGTGATATCCGAGCCCGAGCTGGTGGGCGGTGAGGACTTCCCGGCCGGGCAGGTCCCCGTGCCGGAGACCGTCGAGCCGCCCGCTCGCCCGACGGGTCCGGGCCGTCCCTGGCTGTGGGCGCTCGGCGGCGCGGTCGTCGCCTCGGCGGTGTGGGCCGGTGGGCTCTACGCGTACGAGCGGAGCCAGGAAGGGGACGGGCCGGACCTCGCCGGGTACCGGACGGTCGCGGACCTGTGCGCGACGGCCCAACTGAAGGGGCTCGCCGGCGCCCTGGGCCCGAAGTCCGCGGACGTCGGGGCCTCCTCGGAGAACCACGAGGCGCTGGACACGGCGCACTGCTCGCTGACGATGGGGAACCCGGCGACCGGGCACGGGGTCTCGATCAGCTACCGGCTGCACAAGGTGACCGACCCGGGGCCGGAGTTCCTCGCCCGCTACGAGGGCTCCTCGTGGGGGGACTTCCAGCGCGTCGACGGTGTGGGGGAGAGCGCCTTCTACCTCCTGCACCCGGGCGACGAGGGTGCGGAGATGGCCGTCCTCGACGGGCAGGTGGAGCTGGAGATCTCGGTCAGCACCAACACCGTCTGGGACGAGGAGGCGGGCGAGTCGGTCAGCACCACCGAGCGGGTCGACCTCGAGGGCATCGACACCGTCCTCGCGCAGGACCTGCTGGCTCTGATGGCCGCGCTGAAGAAGTGACGCGCGGGAAGACATGACGGAAGGGCCCCGGGTCTTGTGCCCCGGGGCCCTTCGCGTGAGTCCGCTCGTACGCCCTACTCGGCGAGGAGGGCCTCGGCGTCCAGCGTGACGCCGACCGCCTGGATGACCGAGGCGATCTTGACGGCCTCCTGGATCGTCTCGCGGTCGACACCGGCCTTGCGCAGGACCTGCTCGTGCGAGTCCAGGCACTGGCCGCAGCCGTTGATCGCCGAGACGGCCAGCGACCACAGCTCGAAGTCGACCTTCTCGACGCCCGGGTTGCCGATGACGTTCATCCGCAGACCGGCGCGCATCGTCCCGTACTCGGGGTCCGACAGCAGGTGCCGGGTCCGGTAGAAGACGTTGTTCATCGCCATGATCGCGGCGGCGGACTTGGCCGCCGTGTACGCCTCGGGCTTGAGGTTGGCCTTGGCCTCCGGCTCCAGCTCCGCCAGGACCTTCGGCGAGCGCGAGGCGATCGCACAGGCGAGGACCGTGCCCCACAGCTGCTGCTGCGGGAGCTCGCTGTTGCCGATGACCGAACCGAGGTTCAGCTTCAGGTCCTTGGCGAAGTCCGGTACGGCGGACTTGAGTTCGTCGAGAGCCATGTCAGATCACTCGCCCGACAGGAGCGCGGCCGCGTCGAGGGTGGTCTCGCCCTTGTTCCAGTTGCACGGGCACAGCTCGTCGGTCTGCAGGGCGTCCAGGACCCGCAGGACCTCCTTGGGGTTACGGCCCACGGAGCCGGCGGTCACCATCGTGAACTGGATCTCGTTGTTCTGGTCCACGATGAAGACGGCGCGCTGGGCGAAGCCGTCCTCGCCCTCGACACCGCAGTCGCGCATGAGCTCGTGCTTGGAGTCGGCGAGCATCGGGAAGGGCAGGTCACGCAGGTCGGCGTGGTCCTTGCGCCAGGCGTGGTGGACGAACTCCGAGTCGCCGGAGACGCCGAGGATCTGGGCGTCGCGGTCCGCGAACTCGTCGTTCAGCTTGCCGAAAGCGGCGATCTCGGTCGGGCAGACGAAAGTGAAGTCCTTCGGCCAGAAAAACACCACACGCCACTTGCCCTCGTAGGACTTGTGGTCGATCTGCTCGAACTCCTTGCCGCTCTCCAGCGACACGCAGGCGGTCAGGTCGTAGGTGGGGAACTGGTCACCGACAGTGAGCACGCGCTCTCCTTGCAGGTTGGAAGGTCCCTTTTGGGGCTTCCGTGAGGGGTTGGACGGTCGTCATCCTGGCACGGAGTGCATTGATCAGTGAAATAGCTAGACTGGGTCGGGTTGATCGAAGGTGGTTATCAGTGGTGTCGGTGCGGCGTGTGAAGCAGCCCAGCTTGTCCCAGCTCAGAGCGTTCGCGGCGGTCGCGGAGCATCTGCACTTCCGGGATGCGGCGGCGGCCATAGGGATGAGTCAGCCGGCGCTCTCCGGCGCGGTCTCGGCCCTCGAAGAGGCACTGGGTGTCCAGCTCCTCGAGCGTACGACGCGCAAGGTGCTGCTCTCGCCCGCCGGTGAGCGCCTCGCGGCCCGGGCGCGGGCCGTCCTGGACGCCGTGTCGGAGCTGATGGAGGAGGCCGAGGCGGCGCAGGCCCCGTTCACCGGCGTGCTGCGGCTCGGCGTGATCCCGACGGTCGCCCCGTACCTGCTGCCCAGCGTGCTGAGCCTGGTCCACGAGCGCTACCCGGAACTCGACCTCCAGGTCCACGAGGAGCAGACCTCCTCGCTCCTGGAGGGGCTCGCGGCCGGGCGGCTCGACCTGCTGCTGCTCGCCGTACCGCTCGGGGTGCCCGGGGTCACCGAACTCCCGCTCTTCGACGAGGACTTCGTGCTCGTCACCCCGCAGGGCCACCCGCTGGCCGGGCGGGACGACATTCCGCGCGAGGCCCTCAAGGAGCTCAAGCTGCTGCTCCTCGACGAGGGGCACTGCCTGCGCGACCAGGCCCTCGACATCTGCCGGGAGGCCGGGCGCACCGAGGGGACGCCGGTCACCACGACCGCCGCGGGGCTCTCCACGCTCGTGCAACTGGTCGCGGGCGGCCTCGGGGTGACCCTGCTGCCGCGCACGGCGGTCAAGGTCGAGACGGCGCGCAACACGGCCCTGTTCACCGGCCGCTTCACCGACCCCGCGCCCACCCGGCAGGTCGCCCTCGCCATGCGCACGGGCTCGGCACGCCAGGCCGAGTTCGAGGAGCTGGCCGGCGCGCTGCGCGGCGCGATGAGGCGGCTGCCGGTACGGGTGGTGGGTGCCGGGCACTGACTGCCGGTACGGGTGGTGGGCGCCGGCCACTGACCGGCGCCCCACCACGTACTACTCCGTCCGCAGGCCGTCCGCGCGCATCAGGCGCCACAGCGGCGGCAGGGACAGCAGGGTCACGAGCGCGACCATCGCCGCGCCGACGCCCGCCACCGGCAGGAACACCCACCAGTCCACGACCTGCTTGCCGATCATCTTCAGGAGCACCACGCCGAGCCCGAGGCCGCCCACGACGGCGAGCGCCATGCCGAGGCCGATCGGGACCGCCGTCTGCCAGAGGACCGACAGGCCGAGGGTCGACCGCCGGGTGCCGAAGGCGACCAGCGAGGACAGCAGCCGCTTGCGGTCCCGCAGTTGCTCCAGGGTCGTGACCAGGAGCGAGGCCGCGACCAGCAGCATCGTCGCGGTGGCACCGACCAGGATGCCGGTGCGGACGCTGGAGTACTGCTCGTCCCGCTCCATGTTCTGCAGGGTGCGGACCCAGGCCAGCGGGTCGATCGCCGCCGCGGTGTTCCGCACGTGCTCGGTGGCGTCCGGCACATCGGGGTCGACCCGCACCAGCGCGGTCGCCTCCGCCGCGTCCATCCGTGCGACGTCGATCGCCGACGGGGTGGCGAAGATCCCGAACTGGTAGTTGCCGACCGGGTCGACGCGGGAGTCGACCGCGCGGGCCGAGGCCGGGATCCGCCAGGTCGGCGCCGCGGTACGGTGCTCGGCCGGGTCCCGGAGCGCGATGTCGGCGCCGGGCCGCGCGGTCTCCTTGACCCAGTCGTCGTCCGCCGCGCCCAGCTGCCCGTGGGCGAGGGCGACGAAGACGTCGCCGTCCTTGCAGGAGGGCAGGTTCGCCAGCTCCTTGAGGGAGGGGCAGTCGCCGACGACGAGCGGGGTGATCGGGGCGAACTGCTCGCCCGTCTTCAGGGGTCCCGGCCGCCAGGCGTTGGACTCGATCGTGCCGACGACGGCCGTGACGCCCTCGGTCCTGGAGAACTTCTCGATCATCTCGCGGGCCTCGCCGCCGTCCTTGGCGTCGATCGTCGACTGGATCTGCGCCCGCTCGGAGTTCGCGCCCGTGACGTTCATGAAGTCGTCCTGCATCGCGTGGAACAGCATCTGCAGGGCGATCGCCCCGGCCGCCGCGACGACGATGCCGCTGACCGCCCTGGCGGCCGTACCGCTGCTCAACTGCAGGCGGCGGGTGGCCAGTTGCCAGGCCACCGGACCGCCTCGGAGCCGCTTGACGCAGGCCTCCACCAGCCAGGGCAGCAGGGTGGTGAGGCCGATCAGGGCGAGCGTGGCGCCGACCGCGACACCGCTGGTGTCGATCGCCGTCTCCCGCAGGTCGATGTCGCCTGCCATCGGCAGGAGCAGCGCGAGCCCGGCCGCGACGAGCAGCAGCCGCCACCACAGCCTGCGGGGGCGGGGCGTGGCGGCCCGTACGATACCCAGCGGTTCGATCGCGACCCCGCGCAGGGCGAAGAGGCTCACCACGACCGCCGAGACCGGGACGACGGTGAGGACGAGGGCGGCGAGCGGGGCCAGCGGCACGACGTCGGAGGGGAAGGCGTTGACGTCCCAGACCGTCACCAGGCCGACGGCCTGCCGGCCCAGGGCGAAGAAGACACCGCCGAGCGCGAGCCCGAGGAGCGAGCTCGCGAGGGACTCGCCGGCCGCGATCCGCCGCACCATGGCGGTGTCCGCGCCGACGAGCCGCAGCGCGGCGAGGCGCCGGTCGCGCTGCTCGCCGCCGAAGCGGACGGCGGTCGCGACGAAGACGAGGACCGGCAGCAGCAGTACGACGCAGGCGATGACGACGAGCAGGAGCAGGAAGGCGTTGAGCGGCTCCTCCGGCACCGACCAGCCGTAGCCGCGGCCGCGGCCGTCGGACGTGTCGGTGGTGAGCGTCGCGCTCGCGGCGACGTACCGCAGCTCGGCCGGGCCGATCAGGCCGGGCTCGGTGATCGTGCCCGCCACCTTGTACGGCAGCCGTTCCTTCAGGAGCGCGCCGGAGGGGGAGTCGAGCAGGTCGGCGAGGGCGGGGGAGACCCACATCTCGCCCGCCGCGGGGATCTTCGGCAGCCCCGGCGGGGTGGGCGCGTCCGCGCCCTCGGGGCGCAGGACCAGGCCGGTGACCGAGTCGCCCCGGAAGACGGTCTCGGGGGTCGCGTACAGGAAGGAGTCCGCGGTGGGGTTCGGGTTGTTCTCGCTCGCGTCGACGCTGCGCTGCGACTCGCGGACCTCGCGGGCGAAGGACATGTGCGGCACGGCGGAGGCGACGAGCAGCAGGGCCACGCCGAGGCCGATGCCGACGGCCGTCAGGGTCGTCCGGATCCAGCCCCTGCGGCCGCCGGTGACCGCGAACCGGGCGCCGAGCGCCAGATCGCGGGACCAGGTACGGAGCCTCATACCGCCCACTCCGCGTCGCGCACGGAGCCGTCGCGGACGACGATCTCGCGGTCCGAGTAGGCGGCGACCCGCGCCTCGTGGGTGACCAGGACGACGGCGGCGCCGGTGTCCCGGGCCGCGTCCGTGAGCAGCCGCATCACGCGCTCGCCGTTGAGCGAGTCGAGGGCGCCGGTCGGTTCGTCGGCGAAGAGCACGCGCGGGGCGGTGACCAGGGAGCGGGCGACGGCGACGCGCTGGCCCTGGCCGCCGGATATCTCGCCGGGCCGCTTGCCGGCGACGTCGCCGACCTCCAGGCGTTCGAGCCACTCGCGGGCGCGGGCCTCGGCGGCCTTGCGCCGCTCGCCGTTGAGCCGGAGCGGCAGGGCCACGTTCTCGGCGCAGGTCAGCTCGGGCACCAGCTGGCCGAACTGGAAGACGAAGCCGAAGTCGGTGCGGCGCAGCGCGCTGCGGGCCCCGTCGGAGAGGGCGGTGAGCTCCCGCCCGTCGTAGGTGATGGTGCCGGCGTCGGGCCGGACGATCCCGGCGAGGCAGTGCAGCAGCGTGGACTTGCCGGAGCCGGAGGGGCCCATGACGGCGACGACCTCGCCGGCCCGGACGGCGAACTCGGCGCCGGAGAGCGCGGGGGTCGGTCCGTACGTCTTGGTGAGGCCGGTCGCGCGGAGCAGGGGGGTGGTGGTCATCGGTGGAGCTCCTCGGCGAGCCGGTCGAGGCGGGCGGCGGTCAGTTCCAGCCAGCGCAGGTCGGCTTCGAGGTGGAACAGGGCGTGGTCGCAGATCAGCTGGTCGGCGAGGTCGCCGTCCTTCTTGCGCCGGGTCAGCTCGCGCATGAGCCGCAGGTGCTCGGCCCGCTGCACGTCGAGGACCTGGGCGGCTTCGCGGCCGGTGAGGAGGGCGAGGACGACCTTCGTGTAGAGCGTGGACTGGAGGTACGGCTCCGGTTTCTCGGGGCGGCCGATCCACTGCTCGACGTCGGTGACGCCGGCCTCGGTGATGGCGTACCGCTTCCGCTCGGGGCCGCCGCCCGCCTCGATGCCGTCGACCTCGACGAGGCCGTTCTTCAGCAGTCGGGACATGGTCGAGTAGACCTGGCCGTAGTGCAGCGGCCGGTCGTGGCCGAACTTCTCGTCGAAGGCGCGCTTGAGGTCGTAGCCGTGGCGCGGACCGGACTCCAGGAGCCCGAGGAGCGTGTGTCCTATTGACATGCGGCCACTCTACACCGGGTGTATACGCACGATGTATAGCCGCCGCGCGGCAGCCGGCCGGCCGTCGTTCCGCCGCCGCGACCTGCCACGAAGGGGTGATGTGACCCGCGCCGCACAACCATCCGGTCCCCATACGCGTCGGTTCCACCGGGACAGGTGCTGATTGTCACGTCCGGAAAGACCGGATCGATCGCCCTTTGTCAGCATCGGCGGTGTTAGCTTGCTGAGCTGATTCGGAGCGGGGACACGCCCGACACCACGACGAGCGGAGCGACGGAGAACATGGGCCGAGCGGACAAGAGCCAGGGGAAGAAGGGCGGGCGGATACGCCGCCTCTTCACCTGGAAGAAGATCCTGGGCACGTTCTTCGTCGGCTGCCTGCTCCTGATGGGCGCCTTCTACGCGATCTACCTGATGGTCCCGGTGCCGCGGGCCAACGCCCAGGCGACCATGCAGAGCAACGTCTACAAGTACGCGGACGGCAAGATCCTCGCCCGTACCGGCGAGATCAACCGCGAGATCGTCGGCCTGGACAAGATCCCGCTCGAGGTCCAGCGCGCCTTCGTCGCCGCCGAGAACAAGACCTTCTACAAGGACAACGGCATCGACATCAAGGGCACCCTGCGCGGTGCCGTGAACACGGTGACCGGCAAGGGCAAGCAGGGTGGCTCGACCATCACCCAGCAGTACGTGAAGAACTACTACCTGGACCAGGACCAGACGGTCACCCGCAAGCTCCGCGAAATGGTGATCGCGCTCAAGGTCGACCAGCAGATGACGAAGCCCGAGATCCTCGCCGGGTACATGAACACCAGCTACTACGGCCGCAGCGCGTACGGCATCCAGGCCGCCGCGCAGTCGTACTACGGCACCGACGCGGGCAAGCTGAACGTCGCCCAGGGCGCGTACCTCGCCGCCCTGCTCCAGGCCCCGAACCAGTACGACTGGACCGCCGCCAGCGCGACCGGCAAGAAGCTGGTCGAGGACCGCTGGAACTACACCCTCGACAACATGGTCGAGGAGGGCTGGCTCGACGCGACGACGCGCGCCGGGCTGAAGTTCCCCGCCCCGCAGAAGGCCAAGCCCGCCCCCGGCATGGAGGGCCAGCGCGGCTACCTCGTGGAGGCCGCCAACCAGGAGCTGGTGCGGCAGGGCATCCCCGAGGAGGACATCAAGGCCGGCGGCTGGACGATCACCCTCAACATCGACGAGAAGAAGCAGAAGGCCCTGGTCAAGGCGGTCGAGCGGCAGCTGGAGGAGAAGCTCGACCGCAAGGGCGACAAGAAGGACGCCACCGTCCAGGCCGGCGCCACCTCGGTCGACCCGAAGACCGGCGCGGTCGTCGCGATGTACGGCGGCATCGGCGCCACCGAGCACTGGACGTCGAACGCCACCCGCCGCGACTACCAGCCCGCCTCGACCTTCAAGCCGCTCGTCCTCGCCTCCGCCCTCGACAACAAGGCCGAGACGCAGGACGGCCGCAGGATCGGCCTCGGCACGATCTACGACGGCACCAGCAAGCGCAAGGTGGTCGGCAGCACCATCCCGTTCAACCCGGAGAACGAGGACAACCGGAGCTACGGCCCGGTCACCGTCCAGAAGGCCACCAACAGCTCGATCAACTCCGTCTACGCGCAGATGATCGTGGACGTCGGCGCGGGCAACACCAAGAAGACCGCCCTCGACCTCGGCATGAAGGACGGCGCCGACTTCGGCGAGACCCCCGCGATGTCGCTCGGCACCATGGGCGCCTCCACCTGGGACATGGCCGGCGTCTACGCCACGCTCGACAACCACGGGGTCAAGGTCACCCCGACCATCGTGAAGTCCGCCGAGCACAAGGACCGCAAGGCCGACCCGGTGAAGGCGATCGGCGACCAGGTCATCAGCCGCGAGGCCGCCGACACCGTCACCAAGGCCATGACCGGCGTCGTCCGCAACGGCTCGGGATCCCGTGCCGCCGGCGACTACGCGGCGGCGGGCAAGACCGGCACCTCGGAGAACAACCGCTCCGCCTGGTTCGTCGGCTACACCCCCGAGCTGGTCACCGCCGTCGGTCTCTTCGGCGAGGACACCAAGGGCAACCAGGTCACGTTGACCAACACGATCAACGAGGGCCGCGCCAACGGCGGCAGGACCCCGGCCCAGATCTGGGGCGACTACACCGGCGCCGCGCTCGGCGGCGGCTCCGACGCCCAGTTCGACCTGGAGACCGACGGCAGTTCCGGGGACTCCGTGGAGCCCGACCCGACGTCCACGCCGACCGGCGAGGCGCCGACCACGACCCCGCCGCCCACCACCGGCACCACGGGCCCGACGGCGCCGCCCACGTCGACCGCGACCACGCCGCCGCAGCCGACGACCACGATCACCGTGCCGCCGCCGCCCACCGGGACGACGGACCCGGTGCCGCCGACGATCGACCCGCCGGACCCCGGCGGTGACGACACCGGCGAGGGCGGCGCCGTACGCCCACCGCGGTGACCTGACGAAGGCCGGACCCGAGAGGGGTCCGGCCTTCGGCTTCGGTACGGAGCCTCAGCCGCCGTCGACCTGTTTGGCGATCCGGTCGCCCAGATCCTGGTCGACCGATCGCCAGTACTGCACGGCGCGCTCCAGGACGGGCGCGCTGACGCCGTCCTTCAGATGGCCGGCGATGTTCGACACCAGGCGTTCACGGGCCGCGTCGTCCAGGACCGTGCGGACCATCGTGCCCGCCTGCCCCCAGTCGTCGTCCTCGCTGTGCAGGGTGTACGCCTCGCGGACCATCTCCCCGGCGGCCGCCCAGCCCGCGGGGTCGCCGAAGGAGCGCACGTCGGCCTCGGGGCCGCCGTAGGAGTTCGGCGCGTACGGCCTGGCGGTGGCGGCCGGCTCGTACCGCATCGGTCCGTCCTTCGCGTACGAGGCGAGGGGCGAACGCGGCCGGTTGGGCGGCAGCTGCGTGTAGTTCGGGCCGATCCGGTACCGGTGGGTGTCCGGGTAGGAGAAGAGCCGGCCGAGGAGCATCTTGTCCGGGGACGGGCCGATGCCCGGCACCAGGCTCGAGGGCTCGAAGGCGGCCTGCTCGATGTGGATGAAGTAGTCCTCCGGGTTCTGGTTCAGGGTCATCCGGCCGACCTCGATCAGCGGGTAGTCGCCGTGCGGCCACACCTTGGTCAGGTCGAACGGGTTGAAGCGGTAGCCGGGGGCGTCCTCGAACGGCATGACCTGGACGTTCATCGTCCAGCTCGGGGCGTTCCCCGAGTCGATCGCCTCGAAGAGGTCGCGGCGGTGGGCGTCCGGGTCCTGCCCGGCCAGCTCGTCGGCCTCGGCCTGGGTCAGGAACTCGATGCCCTGGTCCGTCTTCAGGTGGTACTTCACCCAGAAGCGTTCGCCGCCGCCGTTGACCCACAGATAGGTGTGGGAGCTGTAGCCGTTCATGTGGCGGTAGTCCCGCGGGATGCCCCGGTCGCCCATCAGCCAGGTCACCATGTGCGCGGACTCCGGGGACAGCGTCCAGAAGTCCCACTGCATGTCGTGGTCGCGCAGCCCGTTGTCCGGGCGGCGTTTCTGGGAGCGGATGAAGTCCTGGAACTTCTGCGGGTCACGGACGAAGAAGATCGGGGTGTTGTTGCCGACCAGGTCGTAATTGCCGTGCTCCGTATAGAACTTCAGGGCGAAGCCACGCGGGTCGCGCCAGCTGTCCGGGGAGCCCTGCTCGCCCGCGACGGTGGAGAAGCGGGCCAGCATCTCGCAGCGCGCGCCGGGTTGGAAGAGGGCCGCCTTGGTGAACTGGCTGACGTCGTTGGTGACTTCGAAGATGCCGTACGCGCCGGAGCCCTTGGCGTGGACCACGCGCTCCGGGACCCGCTCCCGGTTGAACTGGGCCATCTTCTCGATGAGGTAGTGGTCCTGGAGCAGGATCGGGCCGTCGGCGCCGATGGTGAGCGAATGCTCGTCGCTCTCCACCGGGATGCCGGCGTTGTTCGTCGTGTGGGTCACGAGCGTCCTCCCGTCGGTGAGGAGCTGGGGTGGGGTCGCTTCGTCCACCACCAAAGTCAACGCCGCCGACGGGAGAGAGGCAACATGTGGCCGGAATCAGAGGGGGTCGCGGTTGGGGGAGCGGCCTCTAGGGTCGTTCGTGCGTTGTCATGTGCGGGTCGCCAGTTCGAACCAGACGACCTTGCCGCCCGAGAGCCGGGTCGCCCCCCACCGCCGTGCCAGCCGGTTCACCAGGAAGAGCCCGCGACCGCCCTCGTCCGTGTCCCGCGCCCGCCGCTGCCGGGGCAGCTGCGGCGAGTCGTCGCCGACCTCGCAGCGCAGCACGTCGGTCTTGAGCAGCCGCAGGGTCACCGGCCGCTCCGCGTACCGCACGGCGTTCGTGACGACCTCGCTGATCAGCAGCTCGACGGAGTCGGAGAGCTCCTCCAGGTCCCAGCGGGCGAGCGCCCGCCGGGCGAGCCGCCGGGCCCGTCCCGGTGCCGCGTCCTCCGGTTCCAGGAACCAGTACGCCACGTCACTGGGCGCGATCCCGTCGAAACGGGCCGCGAGCAGCGCGATGTCGTCGTCCCGGTCGCCGGGGCCGAGCATGTCGAGGACGTCGTCGCAGAGCGCCTCCAGGGGCGGCGAGTGGTCCGGACCCGTCAGCTGGGCGGTGGCCGCAAGGCGCTCCCGCAGCTGCTCGATCCCGGTCCACACGTCGCGCAGCCGGGACTCGACCAGGCCGTCGGTGTACAGGAGCAGCGTGGCGCCCGCCGGGGCGTCCAGCTCGACGGCCTCGAAGTCGACCCCGCCCACGCCGATCGGCGCCCCGGGCGGGACCCGCAGGACCTCCGCCCGGCCGCCGAGGTGGAGCAGTATGGGCGGCGGGTGGCCCGCGTTGGCGATCGTGATCCGGTGCGAGACCGGGTCGTACACCGCGTACATGCAGGTCGCCATCCGGTCCTGACCGAGCCGCTGGGCCTGCTCGTCCAGGTGGTGCAGGACCTCCTGCGGCGGCAGGTCGAGCCCTGCCAGGGTCTGCGCCGTGGTCCGCAGCTGGCCCATGATCGCGGCGGAGGTCATGGAGTGGCCCATGACGTCGCCGACGACCAGCGCGACCCGGCTGCCGGGCAGCGGGATCGCGTCGTACCAGTCGCCGCCGACCCGGGCCGTCTCGGCGGCCGGGAGGTAGCGGGAGGCGAGCCGCACACCGGTCGGCTGCGGCAGCGAGTCCGGGAGCATGGTGCGCTGGAGCTCGTCGGCGATGTAGGCCTCGCGGCCGTACAGGACGGCCTTGTCGATGCCGAGCGCCGTGTGCGTGGCGAGCTGGGCGGCGACGAGCAGGTCGTTCGGCTCGAAGCCGGGCCGCTCGGGGCGGCGCAGGAAGACGGCGGCGCCGATGACCCGGCGCCGCCCCCGCAGCGGGGCCAGGATCGCCCGGTGGCCGCCGGGCAGGGTGTGCTCGGGCCCGAGCAGCTCGGGCAGTGCGGCCCGGGCGGCGGCGGAGTCGCCGAAGACCGGCCGGACACCGCGCAACACCTCGGCCAGGGCCCCGCCGGAACGCACCTCGCAGAGTTCGGCCGCGGGGGTCGGGTCCGGGTCGGGGACGAGCGTCAGCTCCTCGCCCTCCACCTCCGCTAAGCGCAGCCGGTCGGTGCGGCGCAGCCGCAGCACGAACGGTGCGACGGGGCGCTCGTCGCCCACCGGGAGCGGGTCGCGGAGGTAGACCAGGATCGCGTCGGAGAAGGTCGGCACGGTCGCGCGGCAGAGGCCCAGGACGATCTCGTCGAGGTCTATGCCGCGCGCGATCCGCCGCGTCGCGGCCCCGACGAAGCGCAGCCGGTCGCCCTCGCGGCGCGCGGCGGCGACGTCCGGCGCCACCGGGGCGGCCGGTGTGCCCGGGGACGCGGTGGAGCCTGCATGGTGACCGCGTCGGCGGCGTCGTACTGCCCCGCGTCCCGGTGCGCCTGGCCATCAGCCACGCCGAGACGCCGATCGCGTGCGGGT
>NZ_JBEZYN010000020.1:0-147712 GCF_040638605.1 Streptomyces sp. NPDC026092 | reverse complement strand
TACGACACCCTCATGGCCGACCAACTCGACACCGCCATCGAACAGCACGGCAAGGGCGACCTCGGACAACTCCTCGCCGGAAACGACACCTGGACGCGCGATGAGTGAGCCCGGTGACGCGGACTCCGCCGGCCGGAACTCCCTCGACCAGACCTCCCTCGACCAGACCTCCCTCGGCCGGAACTTCCTGAGCGACAACACCGCCGGCGCGTCCCCCGAGGTGGCGCAGGCGGTCGCCGACGCGCTGGCCGGGCACGCCATGCCGTACGGCTCCGACCCGTACACGGACTCCGTACGGCGCCGCCTCAGGGACGTCTTCGAGCGGGACCTCGACGTCTTCCCGGTCTCCTCGGGGACCGCCGCCAACGGCCTCGCCCTGTCGGCCCTCGCCCGTCCCTGGGGGAGCGTCCTGTGCCACTCCGGGAGCCATGTGCACAACGACGAGTGCGGTGCCGCCGAGTTCTTCACGGGCGGTTCCAAGGTCGTCACCGTCCCCGGCGCCGACAGCAAGGTCGACCCCGAGGCGCTGCTGCGCGAGATACGGAGGCGTGCGGGTGACCGGCACAGCGTGCAGCCCTCGGCCCTCACCCTGAGCCAGGGGACGGAGACCGGCGGCGTGTACACCGTCGAGGAGATCCGTACCCTCTGCCTGATCGCCAAGGCCTCCGGTCTGGGCGTGCACATGGACGGCGCGCGCTTCGCCAACGCGGTGAGCCGACTGGGCGTGAGCCCGGCGGAGATGAGCTGGAAGGCCGGCATCGACGTGCTGTCGTTCGGCACGACCAAGAACGGCACGATGACCGCGGACGCGATCATCTCCTTCGACCCGTCCCTCTCGGCCGAACTGGCCGCCCGGGTGAAGCGCGCGGGGCAGCTCGCCGCCAAGGCGCGGTTCCACGCCGCGCAGCTCGACGCGTACCTCACCGACGACCTCTGGCTGCGCAACGCCGACCGCGCGAACGCTCTCGCCGCACGTCTGAGGGACGGCCTGCGCGGCGTACCGGGCGTCGAACTGCCCGGTGCGGAGCCGCAGATGAACATGGTCTTCTGTGCTCTCGCGCCCCAGGTCGTCAAGGGGCTGCTCGCCGACGGCCACGCCTTCTACCACGACCGTTGGGAGCCGGGTGTCGTCCGGTTCGTGACGTCGTTCGCGCACTCCCCGGAGGACGTCGACGCCCTGCTGTTCGCGATCCGCCGCCACACCGCCGAGCCGGCGACGGAATCCCCGAAGCCGGCCGTCCCGCACCCCCGTGACCGGTCGTCACGGCACCACTGCGTCCGCGACTGACCCCGACTCCCGCCCGGGCGCGGGGCCGTCAGGAGGCGCGGGAGCCGGACGTCGCGAGGGCGGGCTCGGGGCGCACCGGGCCGTTCAGCAGGCTGTGCAGCAGGGCCGGGCGGCGCTCGGCGGAGACGTCCGCGAGAAGCGTCGCCAGGACGGCCATCCGGGCCTGCCCCGCGCGCAGCGTCCCCGCGGGTACGGCTCCGGCGGCCACCAGGTCCACGGCCCCGCCGCCGGTGTACAGCTCGGCGATCGGGCCGGCGGGGACCCGCGTGCTCAGCGCCACCAAGGTGCCGTCGGCGACGGCCGCGCCGACGGCCGCGGAGATCTCGGGGGTGGCGTTGCCCGCTCCGGTGCCGACGAGCACGACGCCCCCGGCGCCGGCGGCGACGGAGGTGTTCAGGAAGAGCGGGTCGCCGTCGCTGTGGTGCATGACCACGTCGACCCGGGGCAGTGCCTCGGCCGTGTCGCCGGTGGCCGTGGCCTTGGGCAGCGGCAGCGGAGTGGGGCGGTCCGGGCTGCGGCGGATGTGCACGCTGCCGAAGCCGACCTTCCCGAGGACGCTCTCGGAGGGGTCCGCGAACGCGTCCGCCGCGAGGGTCTGCGTCTTCACCGTGCCGCGCGCCGCATGCACGCGGCCGTCGAAGACCACGAGTACGCCCAGGTCGCGCACCGAGGCGGCGACCTGCAGGGCGTCGTACACATTGCCGGGGCCGTCGCCGTCGCCCGTACCGAGCGGACGCTGCGCGCCGGTGAAGACGACCGGGCGGGGGTCGGAGTGGTGGAGGTCCAGGAAGAAGGCGGACTCCTCCAGGGTGTCCGTGCCGTGCGTGACCACGACGCCGTCCACGTCCGGGTCGGCGAGGGCGGCGTGGACCGCGTGCAGCAGGGTGAGCTGGCGGGCGGAGGTCATCCGGGAGCTGTTGACGTTGAACAGGTCGACGACCTCGACCGTCACGCCCTCGGGCAGCGCCGAGGTGGCCAGGACGTCGTCGCCCGACGCGTCGGCGGCGTAACCGGTGCCCTGCCAGCGGCTGGCTATGGTGCCGCCCGTGCTGATGAGGGTGATCCGGCGGGGCCGGTCGTCGCGTGTCCACTGCATGGGTGTCTGTCCCGGGGATCGAAGGTAGTCGCCTTCGCAACGATAGTTCAGCTTGTATGGAATTTGATTGCGAGTTCCGCGCCGGAATCGTAAATTCCGGCATGCATAATTGCGTCATGGACCGGATCGACCGCAGCATCTTGCGTGAGCTTCAGGACGACGGACGGCTGAGCAATCTGGAGCTCGCCCAGCGCATCGGCCTCAGCGCCTCCGCGTGCCTGCGGCGCGTACGGCAGCTGGAGGAGGACGGGGTGATCCAGGGGTACCGCGCCGTGATCGACCCCTCCGCCGTCGGGCGCGGCTTCGAGGTCCTCGTCTCGATCGAGGTCCGGCGCGACCGGGAGACCGTCGAGGCCTTCGAGGAGGCCCTGCAGACCATCCCCGACGTCATCGAGGCCTACCGCCTCTTCGGTAGCCCCGGCTGCCTCCTGCGCATCGCGGTCGCCGACCTCGCCGCGTACGAACGCCTCTGGATCGAGCGGCTCACCTCGCTCGCGGGCGTCACGGAGGTCAACTCGCAGATCATCATGAAGCGGGTCAAGGAACCGCGCGGACTGCCGGTCGAACGCTGATGACCTCCGCGAACGGCCCGGCAGAGTCCACTCGTGTCGGTGTTGGGCCGAACGGGTGAGAAACGGGAGGATGGGCGCATGAGTAGGTACGAGAGGTACGACGTCACCGACGCACAGTGGGAGGGCCTCGCCCAGGTCGTCCCCCTGCGCGGCCGTGACGAATGGCCGTCCAGAGTCGACCACCGCACGATGCCCGACGAGTACGAGACCGCCGAGCAGCGCCGCATGGTCGTCCTGCGCGTGCAGGTCTTCGCCGACGCCCGCGAGGTCGCCGAGTACCTCATCGCCCGCATCCCGGTCCTCCTCGACCTGACCAGCGCGGACACCGAAGTCGCCAAGCGCATCCTGGACTTCAGCAGCGGCGTGGTCTTCGGCCTCGGCAGCGGCATGCACCGGGTCGACCGCAACGTCTTCCTGCTCGCCCCCGCAGGTACGGAGGTCGAGGGCACGTCCGACGCGGAGGCCGGGGACGACGTGGCCGGGGCGGCCGTCCCCCGATCGTAGGAAGATGGACAGGGCGTAACGGTTCGTCATCCACGGGGCTGCGTACGGTCCGATCATGGACTCCACCGGCGGCCACACGCCCGATTCCGTCTCCTCCTTCCCCTCGTCCTCCGCCGCTTCCCATGCCTGTACGACCCCGGTCCGGGCGCCGTTACGCGGCCCCGCGGGGGAGCGGGCTCCGGTGGGTGGTGGCGGTCCGCCCGTGGGTGGAGCGGGTGGTTCCGGCGGCGGTCCAGGTGGCCCCGTCGGCCCCGATCGGCGCGCCGCGCGGCGGGACGCGCTGCGGCAGTTGATGGACGCCTCCGCGCGCCGCCCCGCCCGCCCCGCCGTCACCGAACTCCGTCTCTCCGCCTTCGCCGCGCACCGCGCCGCCGTCCACCCGCTCGGCCCCGTGACCCTCTTCAGCGGGGCGAGCGGCAGCGGCAAGTCCAGCGCCCTGCGGGCCTACGAGGCGCTCGCCCGGCTCGGCGCGGGCGAGGAGGTGGCCGCCGCGTTCCCCGACGCCGCCGCCCACGTGCCCGAACGGGCCCGGCCCGACGCTCAGGGGAGGCGCGGCTTCCGGATCGGCTGCACCGTCGACGGCCCGGCCGGACCCGTCCGCCTCGACCTCGCGGTCCAGGCCGAACCCACCCTCCGTATCGTCGGCGAACGCCTCACCTGCCGCGGCCGTACGCTCCTCACCACCGCGCTCCGCGACCCCGGCCGCAGCACCGTCCAGGCCGAATGGCACACCGCGGGCACCACACCCGTCACCCGGGCACCCTTCCCCGACGACCTCCTCGGCACCGCGCTGCTGCCGCTGCGCGTGGCCGGCAAGACGAAGGGGCAGCTGGAGGTCCTGGCGGCGGCCGAGCAGGTGGTGGTGGCGCTGCGCTCGGTGTTCCCCTGCGACCCGGAGCCCACGCGGATGCGGGGATCCGTGCCGATGGGCGAGGGCCGGCTGCTGCGCGGCTGCGACAACCTCGCGGAGGTGCTGCACCGCACCGCCTCCGAGTGCCCGCGCCGCCACGCCCGGCTCGCGACGGTGGCGGGCGCCGGGTGCGCGGGGGTCGTGACCGGGCTGCGGGTGGAGGAGCTGCCCGACGCGACGGTACGGGCGCTCCTGGAGCGGGCACCGGGCGGCGCCGTGCGGCCGGGCCCGGCCGGCGCGTCCGGGTGGGCCGGGGGCGCCGTGGTCCCGGCGCCCCGCAGGGCGCCGTTCGCGACCCCGCTCGGCCGGCTCGGCGACGGCGAACTGCGCTACCTCGCCCTCGCGCTCGTCCTGCTCACCGGGCCCGGAGTGCTCGCCATGGACCAGCTCGGCGAGGTGCCCGCCGCGATGCGGACCCTGACCGTCCTCGCCGACGGCCTCGACCGCTCCCTGGACGTCACCCAGCTCCGCGCGCTGTTCGGGCTCTCCGCCGACATCGCCACCGGTGGACACATCCGGCTCGTGGGCTCGGTGGGGGAGCCGGCCGCACGATACGCACGCGAGACACCGGGGGTGTCGGTGGTAGACCTGGGGCGTGAGTGAACTGGATGTAGCGGGATTGCAGCGCAGACTGGCCGAGTTCGCG
This sequence comes from Streptomyces sp. NPDC026092, assembly GCF_040638605.1. Taxonomy (NCBI): domain Bacteria; kingdom Bacillati; phylum Actinomycetota; class Actinomycetes; order Kitasatosporales; family Streptomycetaceae; genus Streptomyces; species Streptomyces sp. NPDC026092. The sequence goes on along the minus strand of NZ_JBEZYN010000020.1, from coordinate 142,696 downwards.
GCCGCGCGGGAGTGGCAGCCGTACCACACACCGAAGAACCTGGCGGCGGCGCTCAGCGTCGAGGCGGCCGAACTCCTGGAGATCTTCCAGTGGTTGACGCCCGAGCAGGCGGAGCGGGTGATGGACGACCCGAAGACCGCCCACCGGGTCGAGGACGAGGTCGCCGACGTCCTCGCGTATCTGCTGCAGTTCTGCGAGGTGTTGGGCGTGGACCCGCTCGCCGCGCTGGCGGCGAAGATCGACAGAAACGAAGTTCGATTCCCCGCCCGACGGCCCCCGATCCCCGAGGAACGGGACGACAGCGCGACCGAAAACGGTTTTCGTCACTCTTCGGAGTGATCGGGATTTCCCCATCGAGCTTACTGTCCACAGATTTCCGAATTCCTCTGGCGTGGGGGCTCAGGCACCTTCACGCTGGGTAATGGAGTCAGTGGGCAGTAAGTCGTACGAACGGGGGCGGCGTACATGGAAGCGGAGCGACTGATCGCGGCAGGCCGGCACGCGCTCGCGGGAGCGGGGACGGCAATGGACATCGTGGCGGAGGCCTGGCAGGCCCAGGCCCTCGCCCAGGCGATAGGGAGTCATCTCGCCCTCTGTGGACCGCAGGAGCTGCGGAGCGAGGCGCGAGGACTGAGCGAGATCGGCGGCGGACGCGGCATGGTGTCCGACCACCCGCTGCTCGGGACGGGCGGACCGAGAGCCGCCCAGCTCACCGAAGTGGTCGAGCCGCGCGTGGCGTTGACCGCGCTCGGCGCGCTGCTCGGGGAAGTGGGGATCGCCCTGGTCGGCGTGGCCTGCGCGACCGACGAGGAAGGGCTGTACTGGCAGTGCATCGAGGCCATCGACGCCGCCGACGAGTCGAACGACCGGGTGCGCGGGATGCTGCGCCGACTCGCGATCCGGGAGCGGGACCGGCCGCCCGATGCCGCTCGGGGCCGGGCGGGCCCGGCGGGGGCGTCGTCATGAGTCGCCGGCGGGCGGCCGGGCCGGCGTCACCGCGCGCCGGGCTCGTCCTTCGCCCGGCTCCGTCCCTCGCCCTCGCTCTCCAGCCGGTCCGACGAGGACTGGAGGTCGGCGTCCAGCTGCGACAGGTCGGCGGTCAGCGCCGCCATCAGCTCCTCCATCTGCTGCAGCAGGCCCTTGGGGGCGCCGGAGCCCTTCTGCTCGGGCACGGACTGCTGCACCGGCTGCTCGGGCATCGCCCTTTCGGGCGCGGCTTCCTGGGACATGGCGGCCTCCTCGGCCCAGGCCCTTCCCCCGAGGGGAGGGCCACACGGGAGAACGACGCACCGGCAGCGGCCGCCGGCACGCGGGCGCCGGGCGGTCCGGCACCGCCCGAGCCAACGACGCGCGCAGGGCCACGGTCACTGGCCAGGCGGGACGCGCCCCGCCACCGGGCCCGATATTCACCCGACCGGGCAGGACCTGCCCCCGGGCTGACGGAGAGGTTGACGGCCGCCCGTCGGTGCAGGATGGAGGCATGGATCTTCGAATCTTCACCGAGCCCCAGCAAGGGGCCGACTACGACACGCTGCTCACGGTCGCCAAGGCCACCGAGGACCTCGGCTTCGACGCCTTCTTCCGCTCCGACCACTACGTCAGCATGGGCTCCGCCGACGGGCTGCCCGGGCCGACCGACGCCTGGATCACCCTGGCGGGCCTCGCCCGAGAGACCCGGCGGATCAGGCTCGGCACGCTGATGACCGCCGGCACGTTCCGGCTGCCCGGCGTCCTGGCCATCCAGGTCGCCCAGGTCGACCAGATGTCCGGCGGCCGGGTCGAACTGGGCCTGGGCGCGGGCTGGTTCGAGGAGGAGCACCGGGCGTACGGCATCCCGTTCCCCAAGGAGAAGTTCGGCCGCCTCGAGGAGCAGCTGGCCATCGTCACCGGGCTCTGGAACACGAAGCTCGGCGAGAAGTTCTCCTACGACGGCGAGTTCTACCAGCTCGCGGACTCGCCCGCGCTCCCCAAGCCGGCCCAGGACCGGATCCCGGTCCTCATCGGCGGGCACGGCGCGACCCGCACGCCGCGCCTGGCCGCGCGGTACGCCGACGAGTTCAACATCCCCTTCGCCTCGATCGAGGACAGCGAGCGGCAGTTCGGGCGCGTCCGGGCCGCCGCCGAGGCCGCGGGGCGCCGGGCCGACGAGCTGGTGTACTCCAACGCCCTGGTGGTCTGCGTCGGCAAGGACGACGCGGAGGTGGCCCGCCGGGCGGCGGCCATCGGGCGGGACGTGGAGGAGCTGAAGGCGAACGGGCTGGCCGGCTCGCCCGACGAGGTCGTCGACAAGATCGGGCGGTACGGAGCGATCGGGGCGTCCCGGATCTACCTCCAGGTCCTCGACCTGTCCGACCTGGACCACCTGGAGCTTGTCTCCTCCCAGGTCCAGTCGCAGCTCGGCTGAACGGAGGCGCACCGATGAGGCCCGTCGACCCGCTCGCCGAGGCGCTCGCCCGCGAGGTGCTCGTCCTCGACGGCGGGCTCTCCAACCAACTGGAGGCCCAGGGCTGCGACCTGAGCGACGAGCTGTGGTCGGCGCGGCTGCTCGCCGACGGGCCCGAGCAGATCGGGGCGGCGCACACCGCCTATGTGCGGGCGGGCGCGCGGGTGCTGATCACCGCGAGCTACCAGGCCACCTTCGAGGGCTTCGCCCGGCGCGGGGTGGCCCGGGCGGAGGCGGCGCGGCTGCTCGGGCGGAGCGTGGAGCTGGCCCGGGCGGCGGGGGAGGGGGCGCCGGCGCCGGTGTGGGTGGCCGCGTCGGTGGGGCCGTACGGAGCAATGCTTGCGGACGGCAGCGAGTACCGGGGCCGGTACGGGCTGACCGTGCGCGAGCTGGAGCGGTTCCACCGGCCCCGGGTCGAGGCGCTCGCGGCGGCGGGGCCGGATGTGCTGGCCCTGGAGACGGTGCCGGACGCGGTCGAGGCGGAGGCGTTGCTGCGGGCCGTCGAGGGGTGCGGGGTGCCGGTCTGGCTCTCGTACACCGTGGCGGGCGGGCGGACGCGCGCCGGGCAGGGGCTCGCCGAGGCGTTCGGGCTCGTCGCGGGGAACGCGCAGGTGCTCGCGGTCGGGGTCAACTGCTGTGAGCCGGCGGACGCGGCGCGGGCGGTCGGGATCGCGGCGGAGGCCACGGGGAAGCCGGTCGTCGTCTACCCCAACAGCGGGGAGGAGTGGGACGCCGGGGCCCGCGCCTGGCACGGCACCGGCTCCTTCGACCCGGACGGCATGCGGGACTGGCCGGCGGCCGGGGCCCGGCTGATCGGCGGCTGCTGCCGCGTGGGCCCGGACCGCATCGCGGCCCTGTCCGCCGCCCTCGCGCCCTGACGCGCGGGGTTCGGCCCCGTACCCCGTGCGGGTGCGGGACCGAGCGGGGGGTGCTGCCACCGCGTGAGCGGTGCGGCGGCGCTTCCACCGCGTGCGCGGCGCAAAGGGAAAATGCCTGGTCGGGGCCGGGATATCGGACCATACTCGGACGTGTGTTCCTGACGATCAGCACCACCGGCACCCCCGAACGTCCCGCGACCGATCTGGGCTTTCTGCTGCACAAGCATCCCGACAACGCGCAGACGTTCTCGACCTCGCACGGCACGGCACACGTCCTCTACCCCGAGGCGAGCGCCGAGCGGTGCACGGCCGCGCTCCTCCTGGAGATCGACCCCGTGGGTCTGGTGCGGCGCGGCAAGGGCAAGGGCCGGGGCGGCGCCCCCGACTCCGCGCTCGCGCAGTACGTGAACGACCGGCCCTACGCCGCCTCCTCGCTGCTCGCCGTCGCCCTCGCCACCGTCTTCAAGAGCGCCCTGCACGGCGCCTGCAAGGCGATGCCCGAGCGGGCCGCCGCGCCGCTGCCGCTGCGCGTCGAGGTCCCGGCGCTGCCCGCGCGCGGCGGTGCCGAGCTGGTCCGCAAACTGTTCGGGCCCCTCGGCTGGGACACGGTCGAGGCGGAGCCGGTGGCGCTCGACACCGCGTTCCCCGAGTGGGGCGACTCGCGCTACGTGCGCCTCGTCCTCGAAGGGGAGCTGCAGCTCGCCGACGCGCTCAACCAGCTGTACGTCCTGCTGCCCGTCCTCGACGACGCCAAGCACTACTGGGTCTCGCCCGACGAGGTCGACAAGCTGCTGCGCGCGGGCGACGGCTGGCTGGCCGACCACCCCGAGCAGAAGCTGATCACCAGCCGCTACCTCTCCCGCCGCTGGGGCCTGACCCGGGACGCCATGGAGCGCCTGGAGCTCGCCCGCCTCGCCGAGGCCGACGACCTCGATGTCGAGGACGTCGACAACGCCGTCGACGAGACGAGCGACACCGAGGAGAAGCCGGTGCCGCTCGCCGTGCAGCGCCGCGACGCGATCCTCGCCGCGCTGCGCGCCGCCGACGCGACCCGTGTGCTCGATCTCGGCTGCGGACAGGGCCAGTTGGTGCAGGCGCTGCTCAAGGACGTGCGCTTCACCGACATCGTCGGTGTCGACGTGTCCGTGCGCGCCCTGACCGTCGCCGGGCGCCGGCTGCGGCTCGAGCGGCTCGGCGAGCGGCAGGCCGGCCGGGTGAAGCTGATCCAGGGCTCCCTCGCGTACACCGACAAGCGGCTCACCGGCTACGACGCGGCCGTCCTGAGCGAGGTCATCGAGCACCTCGACCTGCCCAGGCTGCCCGCGCTCGAATACGCCGTGTTCGGCTCGGCGCGCCCCCGCACGGTCCTCGTGACCACGCCGAACGTCGAGTACAACGTCCGCTGGGAGTCGCTCCCGGCCGGACACGTCCGGCACAGCGACCACCGCTTCGAGTGGAACCGCGAGGAGTTCCGCGCCTGGGCGGGTCGCGTCGCCGAACAGTACGGATACGGAGTCGAGTTCACACCCGTCGGACCCGACGACCCGGAGGTCGGCCCGCCGACCCAGATGGCCGTCTTCACCCAGAAGACCGAAGCGACCGAAGCGACCGCCGCGACCCCGAAGGAGGAGCAGGCATGACCACCACCGAGACCACCCGCACGCTGCCCGTCACCGACCTGTCCCTCGTCGTCCTGATCGGGGCGAGCGGTTCCGGCAAGTCCACGTTCGCGCACCGCCACTTCAAGCCCACCGAGGTCATCTCCTCCGACTTCTGCCGGGGTCTGGTCGCCGACGACGAGAACGACCAGAGCGCCAGCCGGGACGCCTTCGACGTCCTGCACTACATCGCGGGCAAGCGCCTGGAGGCGGGACGGCTGACCGTCGTCGACGCCACCAACGTCCAGCAGGAGGCGCGGCGTCAGCTCGTCCAGCTCGCCCGCCAGTACGACGTGCTCCCGATCGCGATCGTCCTCGACCTGCCCGAGGAGGTCTGCCAGGCGCGGAACGCGGCGCGTCCCGACCGCGCCGACATGCCCCGGCACGTCGTCCAGCGCCACCGCCGCGAGCTGCGGCGCTCGCTGCGCGGCCTGGAGCGCGAGGGCTTCCGCAAGGTGCACGTCCTGCGGAGCGTCGAGGAGGTGGAGGCCGCCCAGGTCGTCCTGGAGAAGCGGTTCAACGACCTGCGCCACCTCACCGGCCCCTTCGACATCATCGGTGACATCCACGGCTGCCGTTCCGAGCTGGAGACCCTGCTCGGGAGGCTCGGTTACGTCGACGGCCACCACCCCGAGGGGCGTACGGCGGTCTTCGTCGGCGACCTCGTGGACCGGGGCCCGGACAGCCCGGGCGTCCTGCGGCGCGTGATGTCCATGGTCGCGGCCGGGGACGCGCTCTGCGTGCCGGGCAACCACGAGAACAAGCTGGGCCGCTGGCTCAAGGGCCGCAAGGTCCAGGAGACCCACGGCCTCGCCGAGACCATCGAGCAACTGGGGCGCGAGAGCGAGGAGTTCCGCGTCGAGGTGGGCACGTTCATCGACGGGCTCGTCAGCCACTACGTCCTCGACGAGGGCAGGCTGGTGGTCTGCCACGCCGGTCTGCCGGAGAAGTACCACGGCCGGACCTCCGGCCGGGTGCGCTCGCACGCGCTGTACGGGGACACGACCGGGGAGACCGACGAGTTCGGGCTGCCCGTGCGCTACCCGTGGGCGGAGGAGTACCGCGGCAAGGCCACCGTCGTCTACGGCCACACACCCGTCCCGAACACCGCGTGGATCAACAACACCATCTGCCTCGACACGGGTGCCGTCTTCGGCGGGAAGATGACCGCGCTGCGCTGGCCGGAGCGTGAACTCGTCGACGTACCGGCGGAGAAGGTCTGGTACGAGCCCGCGCGGCCGCTCGCCGGCGAGGCGCCCGGCGGGCACGAGGGCCGGCCCCTGGACCTCGCCGACGTGCACGGACGCCGGATCGTGGAGACCCGGCAGATGGGCAACGTGTCCGTACGCGAGGAGAACGCGGCGGCGGCCCTGGAGGTCATGAGCCGGTTCGCGGTCGACCCGCGCCTGCTCGCCTACCTCCCGCCGACCATGGCGCCGACCGCGACCTCGAAGCGGGAGGGCTACCTGGAGCACCCGGCCGAGGCGTTCGCGCAGTACAAGACGGACGGCGTCGAGCGGGTCGTGTGCGAGGAGAAGCACATGGGCTCGCGGGCCGTCGCCCTGGTCTGCCGGGACGAGGACGCGGCGCGCGAACGGTTCGGCGTGACCGGAGTGACCGGCGCCCTGCACACCCGTACCGGACGGCCCTTCTTCGACGACCAGGAGGTCACCGAGGAGGTCCTCGCGCGGCTGCGGGCGGCGATCACGGCCGCCGGGCTCTGGGAGAGCCTCGACACCGACTGGCTGCTGCTCGACGGCGAACTCATGCCGTGGTCGCTGAAGTCGGCCGGGCTGCTCCGCTCGCAGTACGCGGCCGTCGGCGCGGCCTCCCGCGCCGTCTTCCCGGGCGCGCTGGGCGCATTGGAGCAGGCGGCGGCGCGCGGGGTCGCGGGCGTCGACGCGCTCCTGGCCAAGCAGCGCGAACGGGCCGACGACGCCGAGGCGTTCACGGAGGCGTACCGGCGGTACTGCTGGCCGACGCAGGGCCTGGAGGGGGTGCGGTTCGCCCCGTTCCAGATCCTCGCCGCGCGGGGGCGCGCGCTGACGGCCGTGCCGCACGACGAGCAGCTCGGGTGGCTCGACCGGCTCGTCGACGCCGACCCGACCGGACTGCTGCAGGTCACGCGCCGGCTGATCGTCGACACGGGCGACGAGGAATCGGTGAAGGCCGGGGTCGACTGGTGGCTGGAGATGACGGCCGCCGGTGGCGAGGGCATGGTCGTCAAGCCGCTCGCCGCGCTCGTCCGCGCGGCCAACGGCCGGCTCGTCCAGCCGGGCGTGAAGGTCCGCGGCCGCGAGTACCTGCGGATCATCTACGGACCGGAGTACACCCGCCCGGAGAACCTGGAGCGGCTGCGCAACCGCTTCCTCGGCCACAAGCGCTCGCTGGCCCTGCGCGAGTACGCGCTCGGCCTGGAAGCAGTGGACCGGCTGGCCGAGGGCGAGCCGCTCTGGCGGGTCCACGAGGCCGTCTTCGCGGTGCTCGCACTGGAGTCCGAGCCGGTGGATCCGCGTCTGTGACGTGATCGAGACGGTGCCGCCACGGGGGGCGCAGGGGGCTGGATAGCAACGCTCCCCTGCGCCCCCCATGCTCGTTGGCGGGTATTCGCACCAGCCCCTAGCGTTCTTCACCCCACGGCGTGACGCAGCGTCAACACAGTGGCTGCGCTCGTCACGTGAGGTGAGACCCATACACATGAGCGCGCAGGCGGAGCGGTTTCGTCACGTGGCCGAAAGGCCGCGCGGCCGCCGCCGAGCGGGCGGGAGCGGGGGGTGAGCGACGGTGAGTCTTTTCGGCCAGGACCGCTCGTTCCTCCACGCCCTCCCCGACCAGGACCGCGCCGCGCTCCTCGCCGCCGGCACCCCGCGCGCCTACGAGCCCGGCGAGGTGATGATCCGCGAGCGCGACACCTCCGCGTACGTCCTCGCGCTCACCTCGGGCTGGTCGGTCGTCTCCGTCGAGACCGAGCGCGGCACCCGGCTCATCCTCGCCCTGCGCGGCGCGGGCGAGGTGGTCGGCGACCTCGCCGCCGTGGACCGGCGCCCGCGCAGCGCCACCGTCACCGCCCTCGGCCGGGTGGAGGCCGTGGCCGTCTCCGGCGACCGCTTCCGGCACTTCCTCGCCACCCACCCGCACGCCACCGCGCTGATCATGCGGCAGCTCTCCGCCCGGCTGCGCAGCGCCGACGTCGAGCGCCGCTCCCTCGCCTCCGAGACGGTCCTCCAGCGGCTCGCCGCCCGCCTGGTCGAACTGGCCGAGCGCGCGGGCCGGCGCGCCGAGAGCGGGACCGTACTCGAACTCCCGCTGCACCAGCACGACCTGGCCGCCGCCGTCGGCGCGACCAGGGAGGCGGTGGCCAAGGCCCTGCGGCTGCTGCGCGAACAGGACGTCGTCCGTACCGCGAACCGCCGGGTCGTCGTCCTCGACATGCCCGTCCTGCTCCTCCTCGCCCAGGGCGGATCACCTCGTACGAGCCCGGCGGAGAAATCTCCGCCCGGTGTGTAAACGGCTACAGCCCGGGCCGCCGCGCGCGGCCAGTCTTGACCCGTCACCACGGCACCACGGCACACACAGGGAGTCCGAGTGAGCACTGCGGGAGCGAGCGTGGGAGCGAGCGCCGGAGCCATCCACCGGCTCGTCGTCTTCGGCGACGCCGTCGGATCGGGCACCTTGGGCATGGACGCGAAACGGCTGATGCGCGCCACCATGTACGAGGCCTTCGGAGAGGCGTACGCCGCCATCGGCGTCGAACCCGGCGCCGTCCACCAGGAGGACCGCGGCGACGGCATCCTCGGGGCGCTGCGCCCCGACGTACCGCCGATGTTCGTCGTCGGACGGTGGATCGACACCCTGTACGAGAGCCTGCGCGAGCACAACGCGAACCGGCGCGACCGGCTGCGGATACGGGTCGGCATGAACGCCGGTCTCGTCCTGGAGGACGGCCACGGCCTGGTCGGACGGGCGGTCGACCTCGCCTGCCGGCTCTGCGACAGCCCGACGGCCAAGGAGATCATGACCGCGGCGCCCGAGGCCGACCTGCTCGTGGTCGTCTCGGACTGGCTCTACTCCAACGTCGTGGTCGAGGGCGGCCGTTACGTCGAACCGGCGCACTACCGGCAGGCCCGGGTGCGCTCCAAGGAGACCGACGAGCTCGCCTGGTTCCACATCCCCCGCCTCCCGGCCCCGCCGCTCCCGTCGGCCCCGGGGGGCGCACAGACCGGCGGTGGGCCGGCGCGGGGGGACGGCCCACCGCCCATCGACGTACCCGCACCCGAGCCCTCGCGTCGGTACCACGCCGAGGGCGACATGCAGGTGTTCGAGCGGAACACGATCCACGGCGGCTTCACCGGCGTCCGCAAGGACCGGCCCGCCGCCGCAGAGGGGGAGACGGCATGAGCGACCAGGACGACGCCCCGGCCCCGGAGGAGTCCCGGGACGAGGCCTCCCCCGGCGGCTCGGGCGGGTCCGGCGGGTCCGGCGGAACGGGAGGCGGCGAGACCTCCGGGCCCGAGCGGCCCGCTTCCGAAGGAGGCGCCGAAACGCCCTCGACCCCGGAGCCGAGCCCCTTCGAGCGGGCCGGCCGCAGTCCGGTCGACGGGGTGGGCGGCACCGGCGGCGCCGGAACCGCGCGGGCCGCCCTGCGCACCCTCGCGCCCCGGCCCGCCGGCCGTACGTACGAGATCGGCGGCGACGGTCACATCTACGAGGGCAACCAGTGGATCACCCAGTTCTGGGCGGGCACCCGCCCCGAACTGGTCCAGGGCGCCGTGCCGCAGGAGACGCTCCAGCACCTGGACGACGTCTACCGCGAAGTGCCCGGCTACGCGCGGATGCGGGACCTCCTGCGCGGCAACCGCCTCCTCGTCCTGAGCGGCGAACCCGGTAGCGGCCGCAAGGCCACCGCCCTCGCCCTGCTCTCCGAGGTCACCGACCACAAGGTCAACCGGCTCGACCCCCGCCACCGCGTCGACGAGATCGACACCGCGTCGCTGGAGGGCGGCTTCGGCCACCTCCTGGAACTCCCTTCCGACGAGGGCCGGGCCGAGCACGAGCCGCACCGGGGCCGCGACGAGCCCCGTGACCGGACGCGCCGTACCCGCGTACGCCTCTCCGAACTGCACCTCGACCGGTTCAGCGAGCAGCTGCGCGAACAGGACGCGTACGGCGTCGTCCTCGTCGAGAGCGGCGACCTCGCCGACCGGTTGCTGCGCGGGCGGTACGGGATGTACTGCCCGCCGCCGCCCTCCCACGAGGTCCTCCACCGCCACCTGCGGATGCTGCTGCGGGGCGAGCCCGAGGGCGCCCTCGACGGCGCTCGGGCCCTGGCCACGCGCGCGGACGTGACCAAGGCCCTCGGCCTCGACGCGCTCCGCCCCCGGGAGGCCGCCCGGCTCGCCGACCACCTGGCCAGGCGGCAGAAGGAGGAGCTGACCGACGCCGAACTCCTTGAGGACTGCTCGGCGTTCGTCCGCGCGCAGGCCCGCTCCTGGTTCGCCGGCGCGGACCGGCCCGGCACCCTGCCGGAGGCGCTGCCCGCCCTCAACGCCACGGCGTTCCGGATCGCGGTCGCCGTCTTCAACGGCTCGGCGTACAGCATCGCCGCCGAGGCGGCCGAACTCCTCACCTGGGAGCTGGCCGCCACCCTCGACCCCGAACAGCCGCCGGGGCGGCGGCTTTTCGGTACGCACGCCGACAGCCGGCCCGTCCTGGCCCGCTCCGTCCTGGAGGACGGCGAGCTCGACCTCGGCTCCGTCAAGGTGCCGGTCCGGGCCATCCGCTTCCAGGGCGAGGCGCTGGCCCCGGCCGTCCTCGCCGAGATCTGGGACGGCTACCACAACGTGCGCGGCCCGGTCTCCCGCTGGCTCCGGACGCTCTGCCACGACCCGCGCCCCGAGGTGTGGGTACGGGCCTCCATCGCCGCGGGCGTGCTCTGCTCCTGGGACTGGATCTACGGGTTCGGCGAGCTGATCGCCCCGATGGCGGCCATGGACAGCGCCGTACCGCGGATGGCCGCCGCGACCGCGCTCGCCGAGGCGGCCCGCAACCCGCGCGTGAAGCCGGCCGTCGTCGCCGTCCTCAAGGAGTGGGCGAACGGGGAGGACGACGACCTCCTCGACACCGCCCTGCTCACCCACGGCTACGTCCTCGCCGCCGGGACCGTGACGGGCTCGCTCGACGCGCTCGCGCGCGTGGTGCGCCGCCGGGAGGCCACCGACGTGGACGTCATCGGCACGGCCTCCTTCAGCGTCGTACGGCTGCTCGCCTCGGGCGACCCGGAGCCGGTCGTACGGCGGATGGCGGCCTGGCTCCGTGACGGGCGGCTCAACCTCGCCAACCTGGTCCTGGTCTCCATGCTGAACACGCTGACGTTCCGGACCACCCACCTCTGGGGGCTGCGGGACGTGCCCGAGCTCGAACCGCACGCGGCCCGGCCGCTCCTCGTGGCCCTGCTCGCCACCCACCCCTCCCTGGCGCCGCACTTCGCGGGGCTGCTGCGCCACACGCTCTCCACCGGGCGTTCGGGCGAGGCGGCCCTCGACGGCCTGGGGAGCCTGCTGCGCCGCGCGTCGCGCGACGAGGAGGCGCTGGACCACGTGTGCCGGCTCCTGCCGCTGCTCGGGGTGACACGCAGGGACCGCGACCGGCTGCGCGGGCTGCTGAAGGAACTGGTCGGCGACCGTGACCGGCCGATGGACCGGCGGGCCGCGGGCCGGATGTGGGACGCGGTGGCGGAAGGAGCCGAGCGATGAACGACCCCCGGAACCAGAACGGCGGCCAGGGCGGGCAGGGCGGCGGACAAGGGCAGCGGCGACAGCAGGGCGGCGCACAGGGCGCACAAGGCGCGCAGGGAGCGCAAGGAGCGCGGGGCCAGCAGCGAGGTCAGCAGGGACAGCAGGAGCAGCCCGGACAGCCGGGGCAGCCGGGCGGGGAGAAGGCCGTGGGGCCGCTGTTCTGTGAGCTCGCGCCCCCGTACAAGCGGACCAGCGGCGCGGTCGCGGCCGTGCTCCTCTACCGCAACGGCGGCCACCGCATCATGTGGCCCGACCGCACCGAGGACACCAACAAGCCCCTCCTGGGCTCCCCGTACACCGTCTTCGAGGTGCTGACCGGCCGCCATGTCACCGAGTTCGAGCTCAGCCTGCCCGCCTCGGGGGACGGCATCTTCTTCCAGGCCGCCGCGCGGGTGGTGTGGGAGGTGGCGGACCCGTACCTCGTCGTCACCCAACAGGTGTGGGACGTGGCCGAGTTGATCCGCGACGACCTCCTGGACGGGCTGCGGGCGGTGTCCCGCCGCTTCCGGCTCACCGACGCGCAGCGCGCCGACGAGGCCGTACGGGAGGAGCTGAGTTCCGGGCGCTTCAGCCTCGGCGAGGACCTGGGGCTGCGCGTACGGGTCCTGGTCTTCATCGACCTGGCCGACGCCATCAAGGAGAAGGTCGGCGAGCGGGACATCATCGAGGTGTCGATCCAGGTCGACGAGCGCGAGCTGGAGCAGAAGCGGCTCAAGGAGCTGGGCGAGCGCGGGCTCGTCGCGGAACGGGCCCGGGAGCTCGAAGAGCTGTTCCGGCGCGGTGATCTGGCCCAGATCGCCCACCACATGGCGATGAACCCCGACAAGCAGTGGGAGATCAGGCGCGAGCTCCAGCACGAGAAGCGGGAGGGACAGGCCGACTTCCTCGCCGTGTTCAACCGCCTGCTCGACACCGGGGTCCTGGAGCGGCACGACATCGGCGAACCGATGTACCAGGTACTGGAGTTCCTGCGGGAGAGCACGGGCTCGGTCCTCGGCGGAGTCGCCCACCGGGTCCTCAACCCGCCCGGTTCCCGCCGCGGCAGGGCGGCCCTGGACAGGGGCCAGGGGCAACCCGAGCCCGTCGCACCGCCGTGGCGCGACGACGAGCGCGACGAGGACGAGCGGGACGTACGGGATCAGGACGCGCGCAACGAGAACGCGCGCAACGAGAACGCGCGCGACGAGGACGCGCGGGAGGTACGGGACGAGGAACGGACGGTCTACGAGCCGACCCGCGTCCAGTCGTCCTCCGAGCGCGACCGCGCCCGCCGCCGACGCCATGACGAGGGGCGCTACGACGACCGGCGCTACGACGACCGGCGGTACGACGAGCGGGGCTTCGGCGACCGGGGTCCCACGCGCCGCCCCAGCTCCGACTTCAACGACTGGGACACGGAATGACCGCGCCCACGCCCACCCCGACCCCCGCTCCCACCCCCACTCCCGCGCCGACCCCCGCACGCGTGCCGGACGCCGCCGACCTCCGCTTCATGGCCGAGCGGCTCCTCACCACCGTCCGCGAGGACATCGGCCGGGCCGACACGAAGGCGGCGATCCTGCTCTCCGGCGCCCTCGCCTTCCTGGCGGTGGTCTTCTCCCGCAACCCCGGCCCCCTGCCCTCGTCGGGCGCGGGCCTGGCCCTGTTCGTGGGAGCCGGGGTGCTGTGGACGGCCGGGGTCCTGATGCTCGTCTCGGTGGTCCTGCCGCGTACCCGCGTCGGCGCCGACCGCACCCTGCTGCGCGAACTGACGGCGGGGACCGGGCCGGACGTGCTGCGCGACCGGCTCACGACGTCCGGCGAGGACGTCACCGACTGGCTTCTCGAACAGGCGAGCGTGCACGGAATCGTGCTCGCCGCGAAATACCGGTGGCTGCGTCGGGGCGTGAGCGCTCTCGCGCTCGGCGCGCTGCCGGCCCTCTTCAGCGGACTGTGGTGAGAAACATGCAGTGGAGAAAGACCGGGGGAGTCCTGCTCCTCGCCGGGGCGCTGCTCGCGCTCTCCGGCCCGGGCGCGGCGGGTGCCGGTGACGCGGCGACGCTGTGGACCCGTACGAGTGCACAGGCGAACTCGGCGGCCCCGACGCCGTCCGAGGGCCCCGACCCCATCGACTTCGCCGTCGTCGTCGACCAGTCGGCGAGCCTCGCCGACAAGGACCTCGCCCTGGAGACGGAGGCGGCGGCCCTGCTCAGCCAGGGGGAGATATCCGAACGCTCCCGGGCCACCGTCATCGGCTTCGGAAGCTCCGAGAAGCCGGGCCAGTCCCCGGTGAACGTGGTCTGCCCGCCGACCGTCGCCGACGCGGCCGGCCGCCAGAGCCTGAGCGACTGCGTCCCGAAGCTGACCCGCAGGGACGCCGCCCGCATGGGTCCCGGCACCGACTTCCCCGCCGCGATCCGCCAGGCCGTCTCCCGACTCACGGAGGGCGGCCGGACGACCACGCCCAAGGTCGTCTTCCTGCTCACCGACGGCAAGCTCGACGTCGGCGACAGCCCCGAGTACGGCCCCGACAAGGCCATCCGGCAGAGCAACGGCGAGAAACGGCTCGCCGAGGAACTGGCCCGCGCGCGGGCCGCCTCCGTGCAGATCTGGCCCCTGGGCTTCGGCGGCGAGATCGACCGCGCCGCCCTCACCGCGATGGCCGAGGGCGGCTACCGGGGCAGCTGCGCCGACGTGCCCGGAGCCATACCGCGGATGCGGGTGGTCGACGACGCGGCGGGGATCGACAAGGCGCTCCAGGAGACCTTCGCGGCGGCCCGCTGCGCCCGGATCGCCCACGGTACGGTCGGCAAGCCGCCGGCCGACCTGGCCGTCACCATCCCGCCGATCGCCACCGACGGTTCGCTCACGGTCGGCAAGCACGACCCCAAGGTCCGGGTCACCTACTACGACCCGAGCGGCCGCAAGGTCCCCACCCAGGGCGAGTTCGACGGCTCGACGTTCGAGGTCAGCGGCCAGGACGGCCCGGTCGAGGCGCTGCGCGTCAAGAACCCGATGCCCGGCCGCTGGCGCGTCCACATCGAGGCCCCGGAGGGACACCGGGACCGCGAGGTCGCCGTACGGGCCATCTGGCAGGGCCGGTTGCGTTCCGAGGTCACCCTCGACCCCGCCTCGCCGCGCGGGGGCGAGGAGACCGTGGTGGAGGTGCGGATGCAGACCCGGCGCGGGGTCGTCATCACCGACCCCACCCAGTTGGCGGGGGTCGGTGTCTCGGCCGTGCTCAGCGGCCCCGGCTTCGAGCCGGTCACCGTCCGCCTCGCCGACGACGGGCAGGCGCCCGACCGGCGGGCGGGGGACGTGCGGTTCACGGGGCGCGTCACGATTCCGGCGACCGCCACCGGCGACCTGGAACTCGTCACGAACATGGCGGCGCCCGGCATCACCTCCGACCGCCGCCCGCTGCACACCCGGAAGTCCGAGGGCACGCCCGTCGTCACCGCCGGTCTCACCGTCGACCGGGCGACCGTCCACCCCGGGGCCACCGTCCGCGGCACCCTGGACGTCGCCAACGACGACAGCGTGCCGCACCGCCTGCGCCTCGCCCTGAAGGACCAGACGCCGGGCGCCGACCTCACCCTCTCCCCGGCCACGGTCACCGCCGAAGCGGGCCGCACGACCCGGTACGACTTCTCGGTCACCGTCGGGCGCGGCACGCCCGTGGGCGAACTGGGCGGCCAGATCGTGGTCCTGGACGCGGCCGACGGCGACCGCACCCTCGACACCACCTTCCTCGACGTGCGCGTGGAGGCGCCGCCGACCTGGTGGGACCGCTGGTGGGGCGCGGTGGTGGCCGGGGCGGCGGTCCTCCTGCTCGCCGCGGCCTTCACCGTCGTCCGGTTCCGCGACCGGCGCCGGCGCAAGGACCTGACCGGCGTCCGGCTCGAACTCCTCCGCGACGGACAGGTCCTGAGCACGCTCGGCATCCGCAAGAACCAGAGCCCCGGCGGCGAGTACCCCTTCACGATCGAGGAGGCGCGCGGGGCGGCCCCCACACTCCGCCGGGCCCGCGGCGCCTCCTCCGCCCACCGGCTGCGCCGGTCGGGCGGCGGCGAGCTGCTCCTGCGGCCCAGGGGCGGGCGGGAGTTCTCCATCCGCCCGGGGGTCCCGGCGGGCCTCGACGACTTCGAACTCGTCGCCGTCGACGGCCGCCGCCCGCACCGCGGCACGGACTCGGTCCGTACGAGCGGGTCCGGCGGCCGGGAGCGTACGGGTACGGGCTCGGGTACGGGCGGCTCAGGCCGGGAACGTACCGGCGCCTCGGGCCGGACCGGCGGCTCCGGCGGTCTGCGCGACCGCTTCCGCCGCGGTTCCTCCACCCCGGGCGCGGACGCTCGCGGCACCGACCGGCGCCGGGAGCGTGCGACCACCGACCGCGACCGGTCCGGCGACCGGTCCACCGACCGCGACCCGGCCCGGGACCGGCGCCGTACCGGACGTCCCGACTCCGGCGGCGGCGCCGAGCAGCCCCGCGGGTCGACCCGCTCATCGGACTTCTGACGGCTCACGCACCGACCGCACCACCACGGTCTCAAGGGGAGACGCACATGAAGATCTACCAGCCCATGCTCTTCGTCGGCCTGGGAGGCACCGGCGGACGCATCGGCAGCGAACTGGAGCGGAGCCTGCGCAGAGAGCTGTGCGGCCCCGACGGCACCGATCTCGTCGACGGCGGCAAGCGGCTGCCGTTCCAGCTGCCCGAGTGCCTGCAGTTCGTCTACGCCGACTTCAGCGAGGGCGACCTGCTGCACCAGCCGCAGTTCAAGGCCAAGGGCGCCGAGAGCCAGGCCTACGCCCGTACGTCCAGGATGGTCCGCGACCTGCTGCCGGCCGAGTTCGACTCCTCTCCCGACGTGACCCGCATGCTGCGGATCGCGCTGCACGAGGAGACCCGTTCGTGGCTGCCGCCGCAGGCCCGCCAGCCCCGGGTCGCCCCGCTGCACGACGGCGCGGGCCAGCTGCCGACCGTGGGCCGCGCCGCGCTCTTCGCGACGATGCGCCACGGCCTCGAACCGGTCCTGCGCCAGCTGCGCGAGGCCATCAGTGCCATCGGCACCTCGGCCGGTGACCTCCAGCGGGTCGGCGGCGGCCGGATCCGGGGCTGCGACGTCTTCGTCGCCTTCTCGGTGGCCGGCGGCACCGGAGCCGGGATCTTCTACGACTTCCTGCATCTCATCGGGCACGAGTTCCGCAACGCCAAGGTGCGCGGCGTGAAGATCTACCCGCTGGTCGTCATGCCTTCGGCGTTCCCGCCCGAGGCGGGCGGCGGCCGCGAGGCCGAACTGAACGCGGCCCGCTCCCTGGTGGACCTCTCGCGGCTCGTCGACGACCAGAACGTGCCGGACGCGGCGGACGAACTCGGTGACGTCGAGCAACGCAGTCGGATCAGCGTCCACTACCCGGGCGAGGGCGCGGTCAAGCTGCGGGCCTCCACCGTGCAGACCGCGTTCCTCTTCTCCAAGCCCGCCGTCATCCGCCCGGAGGACCTGCGCCGTTCCATCACGGCGATGGTGATGTCCCTCATCGGCACGGAGGTCGGCGAGGACTCCGGTGGCCCCGGGGGCAACCGGGGGAGCGACGACGACTACCAGTCGTTCGCCGCCAGTTTCGTCAACAAGAGCGTGGAACGGTCCACTCCGGCCCGTACCGGCATCGGCTACCGCGGCATGTCCACCAGCCTCGCCGCCTCCCTCACCGTGCCCGTCGACGACCTCGCCGAGATCGTCGCAGCGCGCCTCCTCGCCCAGGCCGTCCGGGGCATGACCGAGCGGGCCCGCCGTCCCTCCTCCGACTCGCCGGAGCTGGTCAAGGAGCTCTTCAACCGGTCCGGGATCGGGCGGCTCTGGGTCCGCGAGGCCCCCGACGTGCCCGCGCCGGAGGAGCTGCCCAAGGGGAGCCGGGCGATCACCCGGGCGCTCTTCGACCGGCTCGGTGACATGGAGGACTCCCTCGACCGCCTCACGAGCACCCTGGAGCGCGAAGTCCCGCGCCTGGTCGAGGAGTTCAAGCCGGGCACCGGTGTGCGGGAACTCCTCGACAAGATCGGTCCCTTCCAGCTGGAGGCCGTTCTGAACGGCCTGCCCGGCCACACGGACCGGATCGGCCGGGAGGGGTTCACCGGCATGCTCGACAACCGGCGCAACGAACCCGAACGGCCCCCGCACGTCCACACCCAGCCGCCCGTGATCCCGCACATCAAGCGCAGTAAGGGCGGTCTCGTACCGGCCCGGTGGAGCGACCCCGACGTCCAGGACGCGCTCGCCGAACAGGAGGACTGGTACACCTGGCGGGCCCGGAAGCTCTGGCACAGCGGCTGGCAGGAGGGCGAGACGCAGTGGCGGGACCCGCTGCACCGGATCGTCCACGACCTCGGCGAGCTGACCAGCGCGCTGCGCGCCCACGAGCAGGACGAGGGCCGCCTCTTCGCCGACCGCAGGCGCGAGCTCTACCGCGACGACCGCACGGGCATCACGTACCTCCTGCCCCCGCAGAACAGCCTGCGGGCCTTCTACGACGACGTCCTCGACCGGCTCGCGCAGAGCGAGCGGCTCCCGGAGAACGTCGACGCCGCCACCCTCCTCGGGCGGCTGGTCAGGGCCGAGGACTGGCGCTCCGCCCTGGACGCCGTCCGCCGCTCACCGGGCGCCGCCGTCAAGGAGATCAAGCAGGTCGTCGAGCAGCGCGTCAAGCGGCTCTTCGGCGAGGCCAACGAGGACCGCTACACGCGGCCCCTGCTGCCCTCGATGGAGCTGCTGCTGCGGGCCGCGTCCGGGGACGAGGCCGCCGAGTCGAAGATCGACGTCCGCTGGCTCGAACAGTTCCGGGCCGGGATCGCCGGGCTGCTCCCGGTGGGCTTCAGCCCGGACGGCGGCGGACCGCTGAAGACCCTCATCGTGCACCCGGCGAGCGAGTCCGACACCCGCGCCTCCGAGTACCTCGCCGAGGACCTGAACCTGCCGGTCGGCGGGACGCAGGAGTTCCGGGCCGTGGACACCGACTCCATCACCGTGGTCCTCTTCCGCAGCGGGATGAACCTCACCGACATCTCCGAGGTCCGCGGTGTCCTCAAACTGTGGGCGGAGGCACGGGACTCGGCGGGCGAGGACGACTTCCTGCACTGGCGGCAGCGGCTCGGCTACCAGGACGACTGGCTGGTCTCCACCGAGGAGGACCGGACCCGGATCCTGCACCGGCTGCTCAACGCGATGTGGAACGGGAACATTCGGATCCAGGGACCGGCGGACTCCCCCGAACTGGTCCGCATCCGGCTCCAGGAGGGCGAGGGCGCGAGCATGTCGCTCCGCCTGGAGGGCTTCGACGGAGCGCTCTCCAGCTGGGCCGGTCTGCTGCGCGGCTACGAGCAGTCGGCGCTGCTCGACGAGGGGCAGATCGTGGAGGTGTTCTGCGAGCGGCTGATGCGCTCGCTGCCCAAGGGGCTCACCCATGTCCCGGCCGACCCGTCGCCGCTCTTCGTCCACCTCATCGAGAAGGTCGTCCCGCGCCAGGTGGCGCTGCTCGACCAGTTGAGTGCGGAGTACGACGAGCGGGACGCGCAATGGCTCGCGCCGCTGCGCCACTTCTGGACGGAGACCTTCCCGGCCGCCATGAACCGGCGCTTCTCCGGGGCGGGACATCCCGTACGGCCCAGCCTCCAGGCCCTCTTCGACCGGTACGTCCAGACACAGGCACAGGCACAGGCTCAGGCGCAAGCGCAAGCGCAAGCGCAAGCGCAAGCGCAGGAGCAGGCGCAGGCTCAGGCCGAGGCGCAGGCCCAGGCTCAGGCCGAGAACCAGGCGCCCGAGCCGCCCCCGGAGTCCGTGCCCCGGCCACGGCCCGAACCCCGGCCCCAGGCGGCGCCCCAAGCCCCGCCCCCGCCCGCGGCCACGCCCGAGGACGTCCGTTACCCGTGGGACCTGGACGGTGAGGAGGAGTGAGCCCCCGCGCGACCCCGGAGCACCCGGTACCCGGCCACGCCGTGTGCCTCGACCTCAGGGCCCCGCTGCACGACCCCGACGGCGTCGTGCGCGCCGCACTGGAGGCCCCGCAGCCCCCCGGGGACCGGCGCTTCGTCGTGCTCGACGACGCCGAGATGCTCGTCGCCCACCAGCTCCTGCACGAACGCCTGTCGTCGTACGGCCCCGCGCGGATCATCTGCCTCGCCGTCGGCGCCCCGGGCCGGCGCACCCTGCACCGGTCGCTGACGCTGCGCCCGCGCAACGCCGGGGTGCTGTGGCTGCTCGACGAGCCGGACGACGCCGCGCTGCGCCCGCTCGTGGACATCGTCTCGGGACCCGAGGTGTTCGGGGCCGTGCTCCGGGCGCTGGCGGAGGTGGTCCACGGCGTGGCCGTTCCCTCCGCCCGCGTCCTGGAGCACGACCTGACCGAGGAGGCCCGCGCCCGGTCCTGGCGGCAGGCCGTGGAGGGGCTCGCGGGACCGGACGTACCCGCCCAGGCGCCCTCGACGGACGGAGCTCCCGCCGAACTGGCCCTGCTCCTCGACGAGTCCGTGCCGCGCTCGCTCGCCGGCCACGACTGGCTGCCCGCCCACGGGCGGGCCGGGGGCCTGCTGCTCACCTGCGAGGAGGCCTGGGACGACGCCGTCGAGGGCCACGCGCGCGTGCGCGGTCCGGCCGGCTTCCTCGCCGGGGCCGACCGGTCGCCCGACCTGCCGGGGGAGATCGAGCGCTTGGCCGGCGCCCTGAAGCGCCTCCGTACCGCCGTCGCCGACACCTTCGCCGTCGCGGGCGGGGCGAGGCTCACCGCCGAGCACCGGGGGCACCTGCGCGACCGGGGCGTCGAACTGCCCGAGATGCCGCGGGAGATCTCGCGCGCCGGGATCGTCCCGGCCCTGCGGGACCACACGTACGAACTCATCGGCCGCGGGCTCCCGCTGCGCTCCGTCGCCGCCCGGCTCGCGGCCCTCTCCTCGCGCACGGCGCCCGCGGGCAGCGCCGCGCGGCTCCAGCGTCTCGACGAGATCTGCCCGCCCGAGGACCTGCACCGGATGGCCGCGCAGCAGCCGTTCACGGCCGGCGGCTCCCGGCCCGTCGCGCTCGTGGTGACCGGTGTCCTCGCCCTCCTCGCAGGGCTCTGGCCCGGCGCCGGCTGGGCCCTCGGGCCCGGCACCGGCGTCCTCGCCGCCGTCCTGGCCCATCTGATGCTGCGCCGCAGGCCCAACCGCTCACCGGACGGGCGGCTCGACGGCGGCGGCAGCACCGGCGCCGCGCCCCGGCTCTTCGGCGGCGTCGTCGGCGGGATCCTCGGGGCGGCCGTCGGCCAGCTCGTCGGCCTCCCGCTCTGGGCGGGCGCCGTGACCGCCGTGCTGGCCGTCGGCGCCGTCGTGGGCCTCGCCCTGCGGGACTGGACGCGCGCCGTGGACGACTGGTGGGCGCGGATGGACCCGGGGCACGCCGGCCCCCTGTTGAAGGAGATCCAGGACCTCGTGATCACGACGGCCGTGCACGACTGGCTCTTCGCCGACGTGCGCCACCACTGCGCGGAGGGCGCCGGGGCGGTCGCCCGACTGCTGCGCGGCCTCGCCGCGACGGCCGACGCGTACGCGTACCCGTACGAGGGGAACGGGCCCGGCTCCGGGCGCGCCCACGACCACGGCCCGGAGCGCACCGCTCCGTCGGGCGGCGCGGACGCGGGCACGGGCACGGCTCCGGGCGAGGCCTGGAGCTGGGGCGACTGGGCGGACAGCGCGGGCGACGACCTCTGGTCCGACGGACCGGACGAGGACGACCTCGTTCCCGAGCCCCGCAAGCCCGAGTCCCCGGCGCCCGCCAAGCCCCTTGCCCCGACGGGGGCGTCCGGGGACCCGGCGCCCGCCTGGCTGGAGCGGCGGCACGGCGACGGCGGTCCCGCCCTCGTGGACACCCTCCTCGCCGACCTCGTCGAGGGCACCGTCCGCATCCTCGACGGCTGCTGGGCGGGGATCGAACGCGACCCGGCGAACGCCGGCCGGCTGCCGCTGGACGAGCGGCTGACCGAGCTGCTCGACGAGACCCGCGTCCGGCTGGAACGGGACGTCGCGGCCTCCCCGCCGCCCGGCTCGGGCGACCGGCGCGACCGCCCCGACGCGGCCCGGCTCACCGGTGTCGCGCCCGACGCCGTGGCCCGGCTGATAGCCGCCGACGACGACCCCGACCACACGGTGCCGATGTGCGGGCCCGAGCATCTGCGGCTGCTCTCGCACGACCCCGGCGCCGTCCGCCAGGTCCGCTTCGTCCCCGAGACGATGCGGCGCGGAGCCACCGGCGACGACATCTGGCGTGGCACGGGGGAGGACGTGGAGTGGACCCGCGCGGGACGGCACGCCGGCGTCCTGCGGCTCGTACCGCTGCGCCCGGACGTGGTACGCATCGTCAGGGCAGAGGAGGCGGGAACGCCATGACCGAACCCGACGACGGGACCCGGCACGCCCGGCACGCCCGACACCCCGGAACCCCCGGGCCTCAGGATGAGTTGGAGTTCTCCACGCACCTCGGGGACACGATCCGGTTCGCCGTCCGGTACGGCGCGGACCGCAGAGCGGCCGGCCGCCCCGGCGTGCTCGTCCGCGAGGTCACGCTGAGCGCCGGCTGGCCGGTCCTCCAGTACCGGCTGCCGCGCTCGGCGCAGGCGGACCCGCACGCGTACGGCGCCCTGGAACGGGAGGTCTCCGCCGCCGTCGCGCTCGAACGGCGTTACGGCACCGAGAAGTTCGGGGAGGTCTTCACCCGGATCGTCGGCTTCGACCTGGAGGGCGCGGACCCCTTCGTGCTCTACCGGCTGTCCGCCGGATCGCCGCTCACGGAGTGCGCCGGTCGCCTCAACGGCGACGAACAGCACCGCGTTCTCGCCCAACTCGCGCTCTCCGTACGGCTGCTGGCCGAGGTCGAGTTCGTGCACCGGACGATCGCCCCCGACACCGTGCGCTGGGACGGCACCCATGTGCGGCTGGGGGAGCCGTACGCCGTCCTGCGCGAGGGCGAGCCCCGCGAGGCCTTCGGCTCGGCGCCGTGGGCCTCGCCCGAACAGCGCGCCGGGCGCGGCACCGCCGACACCCGCGACGACCTGTGGTCGGTCGGCAGGATCGGCTACTACCTCCTCTCCGGCCACCCCGACCGGGGCGAGGGGCCGCCGGAGGACCTGGGCGACTACCGCCGCCTCGCGGCGCTCGAACACAGCGGGCTCTTCGCCGCGGACGCGGCCGCGCGGCCGTCCCCCGTGGAGCTGTTGCGGCTCCTGCACGTCCCGGACCCGCTCGCCACGGCCGTCGGCGCCCCCGATCCGCTCAGCAGGGGCCGCGCCGAGTTCGACGCCCACCTCGCCCGCAAACGCCGGGTGGCGGCGTCGCTGTTCCCGCCGGAGCCGAGCGGGACGGGGGACGGGCGGCAGCCGGGCGGGGACGCGGCGCGCAACCCCTACGACCTGGTGCCGCCCCGGCCCTCCCTGCGCGCCCGGCTGTTCGGCGGCGACACCACCGACCGGAACCCGCCACGCCCCGCCCCGGCCCCACCCCCACCCCCCGCTTCCGCGACGGCCGACGCCCCGGCCGCGCGGCGACGCGGTCGGATGTGCCCGCACTGCCTGCTCTCCGTCGAGTACGACGAGAGTCTGCTGGTCACCATCGACGCCAAGGGCAACCGGCTCCCGCTCGACCTCGCCGCCGAACAGCGTCCCGCGCACCGGCGCGAGCTCCTGCGCAAGGCGTACCACCTGTGCCCGCACGCGGGGCCCGGCGACGAGGCGCACGAACTGCCCGTGCCGTACCTGACCAACGGCGAGCCGCTCTCCATCGCCTTCGTCGGCAGCTCCTCCGTCGGCAAGACCCATCTCCTCGCCGCCATGCTCGGCGAGGTCGAACTCGGCGGCCTTGAGCGGTACGGACTGAAGTGCCTGCCGCTCAACCCGGACACGCACCGCGCGTTCCTGCGCGAGCGCGTGCAGAGCCTGCAGCAGGGGCGGCGGCTCGGCAGCACCGTCCAGCAGACCTTCGCCCGGTTCGCCGACGGCCTGCTCGTCTCCGCCCGGGGCGCGACGCCACGGCCCGTCGTCTTCTTCGACCTGGCCGGCGAGGACCTCGCCCAGGACGGTGTGGTGACGAACTTCCTGTCGGGCGTCGACGCGTTCGTCTTCGTCCTCGATCCGCTGCGCGCCCTGCGCATGCCCGCGCTCGACCCGGTCCGCGAACAGGACGGGCTGCCCCTGCGGGAGCTGGGGGACGAGGCGTTCACCACGGTCCTCAACCGCCTGGAGCGGCCGGCCGACGGACTGATCGGCGCGCCCGCGGCGATCGCCGTCAACAAGTCCGACCTGGTCCGCTTCGAACCGGCCGTCGACCGCTGGCTCGGCCGCGCGCTGCCGCCGAGGATCGACCGGGAGGCGCTGCGGGCCGAGAGCCGGGACGCGTACGCCTTCCTGGCCCACCACGCGAGCCGTGCCTGGCTCAAGCCCTTCGACGACAGTGCCCGCTGCACGCTGCACTTCGTCGCGGCCACCGGCGGGCAGGCGAAGGGGGACCGGTTCCCGCACGGGGCCCGGTCGCGCCGGGTCCTCGCACCGCTGTTGTCCATCTTCGCCATGTGCGGGCTGCTTCCCGGGGCGGAACCGATCGAGGAGGGAGCCGGATGAGCCGGTCGAGATACGAGGCGGACCAGATCGTCTTCCGCTGGGACAGCGAGAACGCCGTCGGCACCACGGGGTTCGGGCCGGTGGCGTGGTCGGGGCAGCGGGACGAGGTCGAGGCCCTCTTCCAGATCTACGGAGCGCTGCTGCGGGCGAGCGGGGAGGAGACCCGGCCCGCGCTGCTCCGGGTGGAACAGCCCGCGGGCGTCGTCCTGATCCGCCGCATGCCCGGACGCGACCCCGGCGGGCGGGCGTCGGTGGTCTGCCATGCGCTCGTCGGCTCGCCGGAGCTGCTCGACCCGGCGTTCTGTCTCGGGCTGCACGCCTGGGACTGGCAGGGGGCGGAGCTGCCGTCGGGGCTGATACGGGGAGCCCTGCCCGCCGTCCCGAGGGAGGCGCTGGTGGCCTCGGCCGTGGCCGGTCAGCGGGCGCTCGACCTGGCGTTGCCCGGAGTGGAGTACGAACTCACGGGCATGGTCGCGGAGTTGCTGCGGCACCCGCAGGCCCGGTTCACGGTCCTGGACGAGCGGGGCGACACCGCGTACGCGGTACTGCGCGGGCTGCACGCGATGTTCACCGACGTACCGCGCCCGCGCCGCTGGACCTTCGCGAGCCACGACACGGTCGAACTGAACAAGCTGCGTTACGTGTTCGTCGGCCAGTGGGCGGGGGCGGCAAGCCGGAACACGGACCGCCGCCGGGTGGACCCGCGCGAGCGGATCGGCGACCGGGCGGAGGAGCTCGCGGCCCGCCTGGTCCACCACCACCTCGACGGCCCGGAGGGCGCGGTCGTCGCGGCCCTCCGCGAGGCCCCGGGCGCGGGCGACCTCTCGCTCCTGGAGTCGGCCGAACGGGCGGTGGCCCGCCTCGACGCGGCCCGCGCCCGCCGCGCGTCCACCGACGACACCAAGCCCCCGGAGCCCGCGCGCGGACCGGCGTGGGTCCAGGACGAGGAGGCCCCGTACGGGGCCCAGGAGGCGGGCGGGCCACCGGCTGTCGAGCCCGCCGCACCGGTCCAGCCCGTCACGCCGGTCGTACCGGTCGAGCCCGTGGTGCCCGTAGCCCCGCCGGCCTGGCCCCCCGCTCCGTACCAGCCACCGCAGGTACTTCAGTCACCGCAGCCACCCCCGACACACCAACCACCCCCGCCACCGCCCCCGCCCCCGCCACCCCAGCCCCACGGCGACCTGCCCGTCGTGGCCCCCGTGTGGCGAGGGCCCGAGGGGAGCAAGGCCTGGTGGCGCAGGGGGCGGTCGAGGCGCGGGAGGCCGGTGGAGACCGGTCTCGTACGGTGGCTGGCCGCCGACGCGGACGACGCCGAGGCGCGCGTCCGGGCGGCCGGTGACCGCGAACTGCTCACCGCGCTCCGGGGTCACCGTTCGTACCGCGTCACCACCCTTCTCATGCGCGAGATCGCCCGACGCCTGCCCCACTGGCCGCAGTCCCTGCGGCGGGAGTTCGGCGACCTCGTCATCGCCCACGAGTTCTTCGTGACGGCGCCGCGCTCCGCCCTCCTCGGCGAGCCCGACGAGGCCGAGCGCGCCGCCAACGCGGCCGCCCTGCACCGCTGGGCCGTGCGCCCGCTCCTCGACGAGGGCGACGCACCGGGCAACGGCGTACTCGTCGCGCTCCTGACCCGGCTCCGGGCGAGCCCGGTCCCCGCCGCCCGGGCGGCCTTCCAGCAGATCGTGGACGACGAGCGGCCCGGTCTCCCCGAGGCCGTCTGGCGCGCACTCGTCCAGGATCCTGCGCTCCCGCCGGAACCCGTACCGACGCCCGTACCGACGCCCGTGGCCTTCCATGCCCAGGCCCCGCACTCTCAGGCCCCGCACTCTCAGGCCCCGCACCCTCAAGCTCCGCCGCCCCTCGTTCCCTCACCCCCGCCACCCGCGCCCGCGGCCTCGCCCCCGCGTCCCCCCGGCGACGGGAAGCTCGTCTTCCTGGCGCTCCTCGCCGTGATCGTCACCCTCGTCTCGGTCATCGTGTCGATGGTCGTGACGTGAGAACCACGCGTGAGCCGCCCGGCTCCGTCAGGATGGGCGCATGGGATTCCATGTCGATTCCGAGACCGGGCGGCTCCGCCGCGTCATACTGCACCGGCCCGATCTGGAGCTGAAGCGGCTGACACCCTCCAACAAGGACGCTCTCCTCTTCGACGACGTGCTCTGGGTGCGCCGCGCACGCCAGGAGCACGACGGGTTCGCCGACGTGCTGCGCGACCGGGACGTCGAGGTCCATCTCTTCGGGGATCTCCTCGCCGAGTCCCTCGAACTGCCCGCCGCCCGCAAGCTCGTCCTCGACCGGGTCTTCGACGAGAAGGAGTACGGCCCCCTCGCCGCCGACCATCTCCGCGCGGCCTTCGACTCCCTGGACGCCGTCGCGCTCGTGGAGGCGCTCGTCGGCGGGATGACGAAGCGGGAGTTCCTGGCGGTGCACCGCGAACCCACCTCGGTCCGGTTCCACGCGATGGACCTGGACGACTTCATCCTCGGCCCGCTCCCGAACCACATCTTCACCCGGGACACC
The DNA here is from genome assembly GCF_040638605.1 of Streptomyces sp. NPDC026092. Classification (NCBI taxonomy): domain Bacteria; kingdom Bacillati; phylum Actinomycetota; class Actinomycetes; order Kitasatosporales; family Streptomycetaceae; genus Streptomyces; species Streptomyces sp. NPDC026092. Next base: position 115,788 of record NZ_JBEZYN010000020.1, on the reverse strand, counting down.
TCCGCCTGGATCTACGACGGGGTCTCCATCAACGCGATGCGCTGGCCCGCCCGGCAGCGCGAGACCGTCCACTTCGAGGCGATCTACAAGCACCACCCGCTCTTCGCCGGCCCCGAGGCGGGCGGCTTCCACCTCTGGTCCGAGGGTCAGGCCGACTACCCGTCCACGATCGAGGGCGGCGACGTCCTCGTCATCGGCAACGGAGCCGTCCTGATCGGCATGAGCGAGCGGACCACCCCGCAGGCGGTGGAGATGCTGGCCCGGGGGATGTTCGCGGCCGGCTCGGCCCGGACGATCATCGCGCTCGACATGCCGAAGCGGCGCGCGTTCATGCACCTCGACACGGTGATGACGATGGTCGACCACGACACCTTCACCCAGTACGCGGGGCTCGGCATGCTCCGCTCGTACACGATCGAGCCGGGCGACGAGGGCCAGTCCCTGCGGGTCACCGACCATCCGCCCGAGCACATGCACAGCGCGATCGCCGCCGCGCTCGGTCTCCAGGACATCCGGGTCCTCACCGCGACCCAGGACGTCCACGCGGCGGAGCGCGAGCAGTGGGACGACGGCTGCAACGTCCTCGCCGTCGAGCCGGGCGTGGTCGTGGCGTACGAGCGGAACTCGACCACCAACACCCATCTGCGCAAGCAGGGCATCGAGGTGATCGAGATCCCCGGCAGCGAGCTGGGCCGGGGGAGGGGCGGCCCGCGCTGTATGAGCTGCCCGGTGGAGCGCGACGCCGTGTGAGGCCGGCCGGGCAAGGGGCGGCCGCGGCGGGGACGGCCGGGCCAGGGGCAGCCGAGGCGGGGACGGCAGTCGGTCCGGGCGCGACGGCGGAGTCGAGTGGGCGGGGTCACTGTATAGCCATGCTGATTGGCGTATAGACTTCCAGTCGCAGACTTGTTCGTCGTCCGTTCGTCGTCGTCGCCTCGCCGTCCCCGACCGTATCCAGGAGCGCCCCATGGCCACCGACCTCATCGGCCGCCACTTCCTCAAGGAGCTGGACTTCTCCGCCGAGGAGTTCCGCGGTCTGATCGACCTGGCCGCCGAGCTGAAGGCGGCCAAGAAGGCGGGCGTGGAGGTCCAGCGGCTGCACGGCCGGAACATCGCTTTGATCTTCGAGAAGACCTCGACCCGGACCCGCTGCGCCTTCGAGGTCGCCGCGGCCGACCAGGGCGCCTCGACCACGTACCTGGACCCGGCCGGCTCCCAGATCGGCCACAAGGAGTCGGTCAAGGACACCGCCCGGGTCCTCGGCCGGATGTTCGACGCCATCGAGTACCGCGGCGACAACCACGAGAAGGTCGAGGCGTTCGCCGCGCACGCGGGCGTCCCCGTGTTCAACGGACTGACGGACGACTGGCACCCCACGCAGATGCTCGCCGACGTCCTCACCATGACCGAGCACACGGACAAGCCGCTCGACGAGGTCGCCTTCGCCTACCTCGGCGACGCCCGCCTGAACATGGGCAACTCCTACCTCGTGACCGGCGCCCTCCTCGGCATGGACGTCCGGATCGTGGCCCCGAAGGCGTACTGGCCGGGCGAGGCGGTCGTCGCCTCGGCGCACGCCCTCGCGGAGACCAGCGGCGCGACGATCACCCTCACCGAGGACGTCGGCGAGGGCGTCAGGGGCGCGGACTTCGTCGCCACCGACGTCTGGGTCTCCATGGGGGAGCCCAAGGAGGTCTGGGACCAGCGGATCGCCGACCTCCTGCCGTACGCCGTGACCATGGACGTGCTGCGGGCCACCGGCAACCCGGCCGTGAAGTTCCTGCACTGCCTGCCGGCCTTCCACGACCTCGGGACGGCCGTCGGCCGCGACATCCACGCCCGGCACGGGCTGAGCGAGCTGGAGGTCTCCGACGAGGTCTTCGAGTCGGACCACTCCGTCGTCTTCGACGAGGCCGAGAACCGGATGCACACCATCAAGGCGGTCCTCGTCGCCACGATGGCCGGCGACCTCGGGTAGTCGTCACCTGCTCGTCACCGCAGCTCACGGATAGCGATACGCCCGATTGGGTGTATATGCGATCCATGGTTACCATCGGATCGATTGGTGGGGTTCGGGCTCACAAGCCCGGACCCCATTCGTGCGTCCACACCCCGGGCGCCCCGCTTGATCAGAGATGAGAACCCCCGCATGTCCCCGTCCGCGCCGCGGATCAAATCCCCCCAGCAGCTGATCGCCGAATCCGGCGCGGACCTCGAAGGCCACGGCCTCAAGCGCACCATGGGCCTCTTCCAGCTCATGTGCTTCGGCATCGGCGCGATCGTCGGCACCGGCATCTTCGTCGGCCTCTCCGACAGCGTCGCCGAGGCGGGCCCCGCCGTCGTCGTCTCCTTCGTCCTGGCCGCGATCACCTGCGTCTTCACCGCCTTCTCCTTCGCCGAGCTGGGCGGCGCGATCCCCGTCTCCGGGTCCTCCTACTCCTTCGCGTACGCGAGCCTCGGCGAGCGGGTCGCCTTCCTCGTCGGCTGGTGCCTGCTCCTGGAGTACGGCGTCTCCGTCTCCGCGGTCGCGGTCGGCTGGAGCCAGTACCTGAACGAGCTCCTGGACAGCCTCGTCGGGCTGAGCCTGCCGCAGGCGCTCTCCGCCGGACCCGGCGACGGCGGTGTCGTCAACCTGCCCGCCGTCGTCGTCATCGCGCTCGCCGCCGTGCTCCTGGTGCGCGGGGTCCGGGAGAGCGCCCGGGCGACGGCCGCGATGGCCGTCCTCAAGCTCGGGATCCTGGTCCTCTTCTGCGCGATCGGCTTCAGCGCCTTCCAGGACGGCAACCTCTCGCCGTTCGCCACCCACGGCGCCGCCGGGATCACCGCGGGCGCGTCCGTGGCGTTCTTCTCGTACATCGGCTTCGACGCCATCACCACCGCGGGCGAGGAGGTCAAGAACCCCCGCCGCAACATCCCCATCGCGATCCTCGTCTGCATCGGGGTCGTCACGGTGCTCTACGGCGCGGTGGCGCTCTCCGCGATCGGCGCGCTCGGTGCGGACGCCGTCGCCGACAAGCCGGCCGCGCTCTCGCTCGTCGTCGACCAGGTCACCGGGTCCTCGATCGGCGGCGGGATCATCGCCTTCGGCGCGGTCGTCGCGATCGCGTCGGTCGTCCTCGCGGTGATGTACGGGCAGACCCGCGTCCTGATGTCGATGTCCCGGGACGGGCTCGTTCCCCGGGTCTTCGAGCGGGTCTCGCCGAAGAGTGCGACCCCCGTCGCCAACACCTGGATCGTGGCGGCCGTCTTCGCCGTCCCGGCCGCGTTCGCCTCGCTCGACGTGGTGGTGGGCCTGACGACCATCGGCACGCTCGCCGTCATGGCCGTCGTCAACATCGCGGTGATCGCGCTGCGCCGCCGCGATCCGGAGCTGCCGCGCTCCTTCCGGGTGCCGCTCTACCCGCTGAGCCCGGTGCTCGGGGTCGGCTTCTGCCTGTACCTGATCTGGGGCACGGGCTGGGCGACCTGGCTTCAGTTCGCGGCCTTCCTGGCCGTCGGAGCGCTCGTCTACGCGTTCTACGGGCGCCGCAACTCGCGGCTCGCCTCCGGTGCCGAGGACCGTACGACGTCCCCCGAGCTCAGCGCTCCGGCCGCCGACGCTGTGCCGGCACCGCGGGAAGGGTGAACCAGACCGCCTTGCCGTGCGCGGTGGGGCGGTGGCCGCAGTCGCTGGAGAGCGCGCGGATGAGGAGAAGCCCGCGCCCGTGCTCCTGCCAGGGGTCGGGCCGCTGGACCGGCCCGGGGCCGATCAGCTCGCCGGGGCCCGCCGGGCGCCGGTCGTGCACCTCGACCTGACAGCCGCCCGGCAGCAGCTCGACGACCAGCTCGATGGGGTCCTCGGGGTCCGTGTGCTCCACGGCGTTGGCGACCAGCTCGGCGGTGAGCAGCTCGGCCGTGTCGCTGTCGGCGGGCGCGGCCAGCTCGGTGAGCGCGGTGCGGACGAGGGCCCGGGCCATCGGCACGGCGGCGGTGGTGTGCGGAAGCTCGACGCGCCACGAGGCGGTGTCGGCGGCTTCGGCCATGGCGGGCTCCCTTCACCGAGAGCGGTGGGCGGTGGGCAGGGCGAGGCGGTGCGGTGCGCGGGGAGGGCGAAGAGAAGGACATGGGGACCGCCTGCCCCGACACGTCCGGCTTTCAACCTTACGAACCGGTCCGGCCGAATCCATGGGCACCCCCTCCTTCACGGCGGGGACCAGTGCCCCCAAGGTCCCGGGACCTTCGGACCGTCGCGATATCGCGCACTCGTGACGGTGGTCACAACACGGTGATACGCTCCGGGGAGGAGGAAGGGAGGGCGACCCCATGAGCCCCTTTACCGGCTCCGCACCCCGTACCGAGCGCTGGCGGCATCTGCGGCTGACCGTCGACGACGGCGTCGCCACCGTCACCCTCGACCGCCCCGCGAAACTCAACGCGCTCACCTTCGGCGCCTACGCCGACCTGCGCGACCTGCTCGCCGAGCTGTCCCGCGAGCGGGCCGTCCGCGCCCTCGTCCTCGGCGGCGGGGGGCGCGGCTTCTGCTCCGGCGGCGACGTGGACGAGATCATCGGCGCCACACTCGCCATGGACACCGCCCAGCTGCTCGACTTCAACCGGATGACCGGACAGGTCGTCCGCGCGATCCGCGAGTGCCCCTTCCCCGTGATCGCCGCCGTCCACGGCGTCGCGGCCGGCGCCGGAGCCGTCCTGGCCCTCGCCGCCGACTTCCGGATCGCCGACCCCACCGCCCGCTTCGCCTTCCTCTTCACCCGCGTCGGGCTCTCCGGCGGCGACATGGGCGCGGCCTATCTGCTGCCCCGGGTCGTCGGCCTCGGCCACGCCACCCGGCTCCTCATGCTCGGCGACCCCGTCCACGCGGCCGAGGCGGAACGCATCGGCCTGCTCAGCGAGGTCACCGAGGAGGGCGCCGCCACCACCCGCGCCGCCGAGCTCGCCCGCCGCCTCGCCGACGGCCCGGCCCTCGCCCACGCCCAGACGAAGGCCCTGCTCACCGCCGAGCTGGACATGCCCCTCGCGGCCTCCGTCGAGCTGGACGCGGCCACCCAGGCGCTCCTGATGAACGGCGAGGACTACGCCGAGTTCCACGCCGCCTTCACCGAGAAGCGCTCCCCGAAGTGGCGGGGGCGCTGAGGATGCCCCCGCCCGAGGCGGGCCGCGCCCCCGCCGCCCCGCTCCGGATCGCCGTCGTCGGCGGCGGCCCCGGCGGGCTCTACGCGGCCGCGCTGCTCAAGCGGCTCGACCCCGCCCGCGAGGTCACCGTCTGGGAGCGCAACGCCCCCGACGACACCTTCGGCTTCGGGGTCGTCCTCTCCGACGAGACCCTCGGCGGCATCGAGCACGCCGACCCGGCCGTCTACCGGGCCCTCCAGAACGAGTTCGTCCGCTGGGACGACATCCACATCGGCCACCGGGGCGAGCTGCTCACCTCCACCGGCCACGGCTTCGCCGCCCTCGGCCGCCGCCGGCTCCTGGAGATCCTGCACGCCCGCTGCGCCGAACTCGGCGTACGGCTCCGCTTCCGTACCGGGGCGCCGCCCGCCGCCGCACTGGCCGCCGACCACGACCTCGTCATCGCCGCCGACGGCGTCCACAGCGCGACCCGGGAGGCCCACGCGGACGTGTTCCGCCCCCGGATCACCACCCACCGCTGCCGCTACATCTGGCTCGCCGCCGACTTCGCCCTCGACGCCTTCCGCTTCGAGATCGCCGAGACCGAACACGGCGTGATGCAGCTCCACGGCTACCCCTTCTCCGCCACCGCCTCCACCGTCATCGTCGAGATGCGCGAGGAGGTCTGGCAGGCCGCCGGCTTCGACGAGATGGGCGAGGACGAGTCCACCGCCCACTGCGCCAAGCTCTTCGCCGACGTCCTCGGCGGCCGGCCCCTGCGCTCCAACCGCTCCACCTGGACCGCGTTCCGTACGGTCGTCAACGAGCGCTGGTCCCACGGCACCACCGTCCTCCTCGGCGACGCCGCCCACACCGCGCACTTCTCCATCGGCTCCGGCACCAAGCTCGCCGTCGAGGACGCCCTCGCGCTCGCCGCCTGCGTCGAGGAACAGCCCACGATCCCCGAGGCCCTGGCCGCGTACGAGACCGAACGCAGGCCCGTCGTCGCGTCCACCCAGCGCGCGGCGGCCGCCAGCCTGCGCTGGTTCGAGGAGATCGAGGGCCATCTCGACCAGCCGCCCCGGCAGTTCGCCTTCAACCTGCTCACCCGCAGCCGCCGCGTCACCCACGACAACCTGCGGCTGCGCGACCCCCGGTTCACCGACGCGGTGGAACGCGAATTCGGCTGCCCGCCCGGCACCCCGCCGATGTTCACGCCCTTCCGGCTGCGCGGCCTCACCCTGCGCAACCGGGTCGTCGTCTCCCCGATGGACCTGTACGTCGCCGAGGACGGCCTCCCCACCGACTACCACCTCGTCCACCTCGGGGCCAGGGCCCTCGGCGGCGCAGGGCTCGTCATGACCGAGATGGTCTGCGTGAGCCCCGAGGGCCGCATCACCCCGGCCTGCACGGGCCTGTGGACCGAAGAGCAGGCCGCGTCCTGGAGCCGGGTCACCGCCTTCGTCCACGAGAACGCCCCGGGCACGGCGATCGGCGTCCAGCTCGGCCACTCCGGCCGCAAGGGCTCCACCCGCCGCATGTGGGAGGGCATCGACCAGCCGCTCCCCGAAGGCAACTGGCCCCTGACGGCCGCCTCACCGCTGCCGTACCGCGAGGGCGTCAACCAGATCCCCCGAGCCCTGGACCGGGCCGGCATGACGGCCGTACGGGAGGAGTTCACGGCCGCCGCCCGGCGCGCCGCCGCCTGCGACTTCGACCTCCTGGAACTGCACTGCGCCCACGGCTACCTGCTCTCCGGCTTCCTCTCCCCGCTCACCAACCACCGCGACGACGCCTACGGCGGCCCGCTGGAGAACCGGCTCCGCTTCCCCCTCGAAGTCTTCGACGCCGTACGGGAGGTGTGGCCCGAGGACCGGCCGATGACCGTCCGCCTCTCCGCGACCGACTGGGCGGACGGCGGCACCACGCCCGAGGACTCCGTGGAGATCGCCCGCGCCTTCGCCGCCCACGGCGCCGACGCCCTCGACGTCTCCACCGGCCAGGTCGTCCCCGACGAACGCCCCGAGTACGGCCGCTCCTACCAGACCCCGTATGCCGACCGGATCCGGGGCGCGCTCGGCGTCCCGGTCATCGCCGTCGGCGCGATCTCCTCCTGGGACGACGTCAACTCGCTGCTCCTGGCCGGCCGCGCCGACCTCTGCGCCCTGGCCCGCCCGCACCTCTACGACCCCCACTGGACCCTGCACGCGGCGGCCGACCAGAACTACCAGGGCCCGGCCGCCCCCTGGCCGGCCCCGTACCGCGCGGGCAGCCGCACACCCCCGACGGGCCGCACGGACGCGCCGAAGCCGCGGCTCAGGCTGTCGTGACGTGCGCGAACTCGGCCCCCCGGTCGCGCAGCCGCTCGTGCAGCTCCGCGAAGACCGCCGCCGAGCGGGCGCCCGGCCAGTCCTGGGGCAGCAGCTCGGCCGGCAGGACCGGGTCGGCGTACGGGAGGCGGCGCCAGGAGTCCAGGGCGAAGAGGTAGTCGCGGTACGCGTCCTCCGCCGTGCCCTGCGCGGCCGTCCAGGCCCGCAGGACGGGCTCGTGGGCGGCCAGGAACTCCTCGTGGAGCTTGGCGATCGACGGCAGGTCCCACCAGCGGGCCACCGCCTCCGCCGTCGGCGCGTACCCCAGGTGCTCGCCCCGGAAGAGGTCCACGTACGAGGAGAGCTCCAGGCGCTCCAGGGTGTGGCGGGTCTCCTCGTACAGCCGCGCCGGGGCGATCCAGACCCCCGGCGACGCCGTCCCGAAGCCCAGCCGGGCCAGGCGTGAGCGCAGCAGGTGGCGCTTGTGGCGCTCGGCCTCGGGGACGGTGAAGACCGCGAGGACCCAGCCGTCGGAGAGCGCCGGCTCGGTACGGGCGTAGATCCGGCGGTCGCCGTCGTCCAGGAGCTGGCGGGCGTCGTCCGACAGGACGTACCCGGCGGCCCCGTCCGCCGTCCGCCGGGGCAGCAGCAGGCCGCGCCGCTTCAGCCGGGACACCGACGAGCGCACCGACGGCGCGTCCACGCCGAGGACCGCGAGCAGCCGGATCAGCTCGGCCACCGGCAAGGGCTCCTCGCCGGGCGCGAGCCCGCGGCCGTACGCGCCGTACAGCGAGACGATCAGGGAACGGGGGGTGTGCTGCTCGACCACGTGATCACTCTAGGGGGTGTCCTCCGAGGCCGCGCGCAGCCGGAATCGCTGCAGCTTGCCCGTGGCCGTCCGGGGCAGCGCGTCCAGGAAGACGATCTTCCGCGGGCTCTTGTACGGCACGAGCCGGGCCCGTACGAAGGCCCGCAGCGCGCCCGCCGTCTCCGCGTCGCGCGGCACCCCGTCCCGTACCACCGCGTACGCCACCACTATCTGGCCGCGCAGCGCGTCCTCGTGCCCCACGACCGCCGCCTCGACCACGTCCGGATGGGCCAGGAGCGCCTCCTCCACCTGGGGGCCCGCGATGTTGAAGCCCGCCGAGATGATCATGTCGTCGGCGCGGGCGACATAGCGGAAGTAGCCCTCGGTGTCGCGGACGTACGTGTCGCCCGTGACGTTCCAGCCCCGGTGGACGTACTCGCTCTGGCGCGGGTCGGCCAGATACCGGCAGCCGACCGGGCCGCGCACCGCGAGCAGCCCCTCCTCGCCGTCCGGGAGCTCGGCCCCCGACCGGTCCACGACCCGCGCCTGCCAGCCGGGGACCGGCCGGCCGGTGGTGCCCGGGCGGATGTCGCCGTCGGCCGCCGAGATGAAGATGTGGAGGAGTTCCGTCGCGCCGATGCCGTTGATGAGCTTCAGACCGGTCCGCGCGTGCCAGGCGTCCCAGGTCGCGGCCGGCAGGTTCTCGCCCGCCGACACGCACCGCCGCAGCGAGCCGAGGGTCGACACGTCGTGGCCGCCGTGCCGGTCGATCTCCTCCAGCATCACCCGGTACGCCGTCGGCGCGGTGAAGAGCACCGACACTTGGTGGGCGGCGATCGCCTCCAACAGCTGCTTGGGGCCCGCCTGTTCGAGCAGCAGCGCGCTCGCCCCGGCGCGCAGCGGGAAGAGCACGAGCCCGCCGAGCCCGAAGGTGAAGCCGAGCGGAGGGGAGCCGGCGAAGACGTCGTCCGGCTCGGGGCGCAGCACGTGCGCCGAGAAGGTGTCGGCGACGGCGAGCACGTCCCGGTGGAAGTGCATGCACCCCTTCGGCCGCCCGGTGGTCCCCGAGGTGAAGGCGATCAGGGCCACGTCGTCGGCGGCGGTCTCCACCGCCTCGTACGTGTCCGGCGCGGCGGCGGCGAGGGCCAGCAGGTCGTCCGGGGCGTCCCCGCCGAAGGCCGTGATCCGCAGCCCGGGCACCTCGGCCTTGACCAGGTCGTCCACCGTCCGCACATCGCAGAGCGCGTGCGTGCAGCGGGCCATCTCGCACATGACGGCCAGTTCCTGGGCCCGCTGCTGGGCCAGGACGGTGACGGCCACCGCGCCCGCCTTCATCACGGCGAGCCAGCAGGCGGCCAGCCAGGGGGTGGTGGGGCCGCGCAGGAGCACCCGGTTGCCGGGCCGGACGCCGAGCTCGGCGGTGAGGACGTGGGCGATCCGGTTCACCCGGCCGCTCAGCTCTCCGTAGCTCCAGACGTTCCCGTGGCCGTCCCGGAACGCGGGCCGCTCCGTGCCGAATCGTTCCACCGTACGGTCGAGCAGTTCGGTACCGCAGTTGAGCCGCTCCGGGTAGTCGAGCCCCGGCAGATCGAAGAGCAGTCGTGGCCACTGTGCGGCGGGCGGCAGGTGGTCGCGCGCGAAGGTGTCGTGGTGGGCCGAGGGGGTCAGCTCCATGAGTTCGTCCCCTTGTCGTGGTGGGGTCGCCCAACGAGCGTATCGTGATGATGACGACAGTCAACGGTGCGCGATAGAGATGATGTCGGCGAACGGGACAGGGGTCCGAATGTCCGTATTCTCACTCGATCCACAGCAGACCGCCCGCTGCGCGGAACTGCGCGCCCTCGCGGCCGAACGGCTCCGGCCGATCGCCGACAAGGGCGAACCCGGCCGTGTCAACCGCCCCCTCGTCGCCGCCCTCGGCGAGCACGGCCTGCTCGCCGGGCTCTTCGACGCGGGCGCCCTCGACCTCTGCCTGCTCCGCGAGTCCCTCGCCCAGACCTGTACGGAGGCCGAGACCGCCCTCGCCCTCCAGGGCCTCGGCGGCCACCCGGTCGCCGCCTTCGGCACCCCCGAGCAGCGGGCCCGCTGGCTGCCCGAGGTCGTCGCGGGGCGGGCCGTCGCGGCCTTCGCGCTCAGCGAGCCCGAGGCCGGCTCGGACGCCGCCGCGCTCGCCCTGGAGGCCCGCCCGGACGGCGCGGGCGGCTGGCGCCTGCACGGCGAGAAGCGCTGGATCTCCAACGCCCCGGAAGCCGACTTCGCCACCGTCTTCGCCCGGACCACCCCCGGGGCGGGCGCCCGTGGCGTCACCGCCTTCCTCGTCCCGGCCGACCGGCCAGGACTCTCCGGCAGCGTCCTCGACATGCTCGCCCCGCACGCCATCGGCAGCCTCGTCTTCGACGGCGTCCCGGTCGGCCCCGCGGACCTCCTGGGCGAGCCCGACCGGGGCTTCCGGGTCGCCATGACCACGCTCAACCGCTTCCGTCCGAGCGTCGGCGCCTTCGCGGTCGGCATGGCCCAGGCCGCCCTCGACGCCACCCTCGCGCACACCGCCACCCGCGCGGCCTTCGGCGGCGTGCTCGGCGACCTCCAGGCCGTCGCCCACCAGGTCGCCGAGATGGCCACCCGTACCGAAGCCGCCCGCCTCCTCGTCTACGCGGCGGCGGCCGCCTACGACGCCGGGGCGGACGACGTGCCCCGCCGCGCGGCGATGGCGAAGCTGCTCGCCACCGAGACCGCGCAGTACGTCGTCGACGCCGCCGTCCAGCTTCACGGAGCGCGGGCGCTGCAGCGCGGCCATCTCCTCGAGCACCTCTACCGGGAGGTGCGTGCCCCCCGCATCTACGAGGGCGCCACCGAGGTCCAGCGCACGATCATCGCCAAGGAGCTGTACCACGCTCATGCGGCGCAGGAACCGAAGAAGCAGCCACAGGAGGTCACGGCATGAGCCTGCACCGGCACAACCCCGCCGAACTCTCCCCGCCCACGGGCTTCTCCCACGCCGTCACCGCCACCGGCTCCCGGCTCGTCCTCCTCGCCGGGCAGACCAGCCTCGACCGCGACGGCAAGGTCGTCGGGGAGACCCTGCCCGAGCAGTTCGAGACCGCCCTGACCAACCTCCTCACCGCGCTCCGGCACGCCGGCGGCTCCCCGAGGGACCTCGCGCGCGTCACGGTCTACGCCACCGACATCGCCGACTACCGCCGCCACGCCCACGAACTGGGCCGGATCTGGCGGCGGTTGGCGGGCCGCGACTATCCGGCGATGGCCGTCATCGGAGTCGTACGGCTCTGGGACGAACAGGCGCTTGTGGAGGTGGACGGCCTCGCCGTCCTGGAGTGAACGGCCGTTGACCGCACCCCCGCTTGATCAACTGGAGAGTCGCAGAACCCGGGCTTAATGTCGAAAGGTGGACTGACCGGCCCACGGCCTCTCTCAGTGAGCGAGGGCGCGATCCGCCATGAGCACACCGAACCCGACGCCCAACCCAGCACAGACCACGACGCCGCCCAAGAAGGGCGGCGACGGCAAGGGCATAGCCCTCTTCGTCATCGCCTCGTGTCAGCTGATGGTCGTTCTCGACATCACGATCGTCAACATCGCACTGCCCCACATCCAGGACTCCCTGAACTTCTCCACCACGAGCCTGTCCTGGGTGGTCAACGCGTACACGCTGACCTTCGGCGGATTGCTGCTGCTCGGCGGACGCGCGGGTGACATCCTCGGCCGGCGCCGCGTCTTCATCTTCGGCATCCTGCTCTTCGGATTCGCCTCGCTGCTCTGCGGCTTGGCCCAGAACGACTGGCAACTGCTGGCTGCCCGGGCCCTGCAGGGCGTCGGCGGCGCGATAGCCTCCCCGACCTCGCTCTCCCTGATCACCACGAACTTCGAGGAAGGCCCGGAACGCAACCGGGCCTTCGGCGTGTTCGCGGCGGTCTCGGCGGGCGGCGGAGCGATCGGCCTCGTCGCCGGCGGGCTGCTCGTCGAATGGCTCGACTGGCGCTGGATCTTCTTCGTCAACGTGCCGATCGCCCTGCTCATCGCGTTCCTCACGCCCCGCCACATCAAGGAGTCCGAACGCCACCCCGGGCACTTCGACTTCACCGGAGCGCTCACCTCCACCCTCGGCATGGTGGCGCTGGTGTACGGGTTCATCCGGGCCGCCCAGGAAGGCTGGCGGGACCCGTGGACGCTGGCCTCGTTCGGCGCGGCCGTCGTCCTGCTGCTCCTGTTCATCCTGGTCGAGCGGCGCTCCCGGCAGCCGATCACCCCGCTGCACATGTTCGCGGACCGCAACCGGGCGGGCACGTACGCCATCATGCTCTGCCTCGCGGCGGCGATCTTCGGGATGTTCTTCTTCCTGACGCTCTGGGTGCAGGACGTCCTGCACTTCAGCCCGCTCAAGACCGGCCTGGCGTTCCTGCCGGTGAGCGCGATCATCGCGGTCGGCGCCGGGCTCACCTCCAACCTGCTCCCCAGGTACGGGCCGAAACCCTTCATGGTGGCCGGCTCGTTCATGTCGGCGGTCGGTCTTTCCTGGCTGACCCTGACCGACGTCCACTCCACCTATCTGGGCAGCGTCCTCGGCCCGATCCTGGTCTTCGGCTTCGGCATGGGCCTGATCTTCGTCTCGCTGACCATCATGGCGCTGTCCAACGTCGAGCAGCAGGAGGCGGGTGCCGCGTCCGGGCTGCTCAACGCCACGCAGCAGGTGGGCGGTTCGCTCGGCCTGTCGATCCTGGTGACGGTCTTCGGCACGGCCAGCCGCAACGAGGCGAAGGACCAGATTCCCGCCTTCCTCGCCCAGGCGAGTCCCCTGGAGAAGGCCCAGTTCGCCAAGACGGGCGAACTTCCCCCGCCCTGGTCCGACGAGGTCCTCACGGCCGGTGTCTCCCAAGGCTTCATCACGGCCGCGATCTTCTCCGTCGTGGCGTTCGTCATCTCCATCTTCGTGATCCAGGTCCGCGCCTCGGACATCGAACGCCTCAAGGGCGGCATGCCACCTCCCGGCTGACCCGACGGCCCCGCCATGACCCCCGTGCCCGACGAGGAGCTCCCCGCCGACGACGACGGACTGCGCACGGGGGTCGTCGACCGGATCGACTGGTGGCGGGGCGTACCGGGGGATCACTCCACGTACGATCGAGGGCGTTGTCGTATCACTCTGCGAACACTCTCCGAGGGAGCTTCTCCATGGCCCAGATCGCGTTCAAGGGCAACCCCGTCCAGGTCAACGGCGTGCTGCCCGCCCCCGGCAGCGTCGCTCCGGCGTTCTCGCTCGTCGCCAAGGAGCTGACGGACAGCACGCTGGAGCAGTACGCGGGCCGGCGCAAGGTCCTGAACATCTTCCCGAGCGTCGACACCGGCGTCTGCGCCGCCTCGGTGCGCGCGTTCAACGAGAAGGCCGCCGACCTGGACAACACGGTCGTGCTCTGCATCTCCGCGGACCTGCCCTTCGCCCAGTCCCGCTTCTGCGGCGCCGAGGGCCTGGAGAACGTGAAGACGCTCTCCACCCTGCGCGACCGTGACTTCCACACCAACTACGGCGTCGACATCGCCGACGGCCCGCTGGCCGGCCTGACGGCCCGCGCCGTCGTCGTCCTCGACGAGAACAACGAGGTGCTCCACTCCGAGCTCGTCGGCGAGATCGCCACCGAGCCCGACTACGAGGCCGCCATCGCCGCCCTGAAGTAGGCCGGGACGGGTACGGGCGGGCCGCCGACGCGGCGCCCGCCCGTACCACCTGACCCTCCCACGACCGCCGGGTGAACTCTGGTGGAAGCTTGGCCCCAGGACGATTCGCGGGGTGCCGGCGCCGGGGATAGTGATCCCGGTCAGACAGAGTTCACGCACGTGGGGGTTCGATGACGAGATGGGATGCGGTCCGGGTCCGGCAGGGTCTCGTCGACAGCTGTTCCTCGGCCGAGCAGGCCGGTGACCAGGCCCTTCGCAAGGGCAAGCCGCGCGAGGCGCGGCGGCACTACGAGCGGATGCTGGCCGAGTCGATCCGGCTCGCCGAGCAGTTCCCCGACCTCGCCACCCGGCGGGACCTGAGCCTCTCGTTCAACAAGTACGGCGCCTTCTGGGTGGGCGCCGACCGCCTCGACCAGGCCGCGCAGGCGTACGAGGAGGGCCTCGCCATCGCCACCCGGCTGCGCGAGGAGAACCCGGACGACATCCGGCTCCTGAGGGACCTCAGGTTCGGCGAGTTCAAGCTCGGCGAGATCGCCCTGCGGACCGGCGGCCCCGCGGCCCAGGACACCGCGCACGATCGCTTCACGACCGCCCTCTCGCTCGCCGAGCACGTCGTCGCGGCCGACCCGCTCCACCCCGCCGACCGCCGCGAGCTGGGCGTCGTCCTGGAGCGCCTCGGCCTGCTCGCGTCCGAACGCCAGGACCTCGACGAGGCCGCGCGCCGGTACGCCCGCGCCCTCGCCGTACGCCGTGAACTGGCGGCCGAGTTCCCCGGCGACCCCCAGGCGCGGCGCGACCTCGCCGTCCAGTACGAACGCCTGGGCGACCTGGCCCTGCGCCGCCGCGACCTGGAGGCCGCCCGCGCCCACTACGACGAGTCCCTCTCGCTGCGCCGCGCCCTCCTCGGCGACGACCCGCGGGACCTGTCGACCCAGCGCGACCTGAGCGTCCTCTGCGAGCGCCTCGGGGACGTGGCGCTGCTCACCGACGGCCCGGAGCAGGCCCGCCAGTGGTACGACGACAGCTTCGCCATCCTGGACGCGGCCTACGGCCCCAAGCACCCGGAGACCCGCACGCTCCGCAAGAAGCTCCGCAGCCACCCGACGGCCCCGAACTGACCCCCCGGTGTCATCGGGACGGGAGCCAGGTCCGCCAGGTGGTCTCGTTCTCCTTCACCCAGCGCGCCGCCGCCTCCCGCGGTGACAGCTTCTGCTCCGCGATCATCAGGGCCACGTCGTTCTGCATCTCCGTCGTCCACCGGAACTTCTTCAGGAACGCGGCGGCGTCACCCCCGCCGTCCGCGAAGCGGGCGTTGAGGAACTTCTGCAGCGGCGTGTGCGGGTACGCGCAGGCCACCTTCTCCGGATCGGCGTCGCAGCCCTCCTTGTACGCGGGCAGCTTCACCTCCGTCATGGGAACCTTCTCGAACAGCCACTGGGGCTTGTACCAGTAGCTCAGGAACGGCTTCTTCTCCTTGGCGAACTGCTTGATCTGGGTGATCTGCGCCGCCTCGGAGCCCGCGAACACGACCTCGTAGTCGAGGTCCAGGTTCTTCACGAGCGCCTTGTCGTTCGTCACGTAGGACGGCGAGCCGTCCAGCAACTGGCCCTTGCCGCCGCTCTCCGCGGTACGGAACTCGTCGGCGTACTTGTTCAGGTTCTTCCAGTCGGTGACGTCCGGGTGCCTCTCGGCGAAGTACGTCGGTACGAACCAGCCGATGTGGCCGGTCACCCCGAGGTCGCCGCCCCGGGCGATCGTCTTCTTGTCCTCGACGTACCGCTTCTCCTGCTCCGGGTGGCCCCAGTCCTCCAGGATGGCGTCCACCCGGCCCTGGCTGAGCGCGTCCCAGGCCGGCACCTCGTCGATCTGGACGGTGTCCACCCGGTAGCCGAGCTCGTGCTCGAGCAGGTACTGGGCGACGGCGACGTTGGCCTGCGCGCCCACCCACGACTGCACCGACAGGGTCACCGTGCGGGAGCCCTCGGCGTCGGCGAAAGGGGAGGCCTGGCGGGTCATGTCGGCGGCTCCGCAGCCGGTGAGGCCGACCGCCAGGGCGGCGGCCGTCACGAGTGCGGCGATTCGGGTGCGAGCCATCTCAGGCCCCCTTTCCGGAGAGGTCACGGCGCTGCGTCGGCTGGGTGACGCGGTCGAGCATCAGGCCCAGGCAGACGATCGCGGCGCCCGCGACCAGGCCGGTCGCCAGGTCGCCCTGGGCGAGGCCGAAGACCGCGTCGTAGCCGAGCGCGCCGCCGCCCACGAGCCCGCCGATGACGACCACGGCGAGCACGAGCACCACGCCCTGGTTGACGGCGAGGAGCAGCGCCGGCCGGGCCAGCGGGAGCTGGACCTGGAGGAGCTGCTGGCGGCCGGTCGCGCCCAGCGAGCGCGCCGATTCGAGCGCGGCCGGGTTCACCGCGCGCACGCCCTGGGCCGTGATCCGTACGACCGCGGGCAGCGCGTAGACCACGGCGGCCGCGACCGCCGGGGCGCGGCCCACACCGAACAGGGCGACCACGGGGATCAGGTACACGAACTGCGGCATCGTCTGGAAGACGTCGAGCACCGGGCGCAGCGCCCGGTCAAGGCGGCCGCTGCGGGCCGCGGCGACGCCGAGGGCGAAGCCGAGCAGGAGGGTCACCGCGACGGCGGCCAGGACCTGGGAGAGCGTGTCGAGCGCCGGGTCCCAGACGCCGAGGACCCCGATCGCGGCCATCGCGAGGACGGCGGTCACGGCGGTGCGCCAGGTGCCGATGAGCAGGGCGAGCGCGCCGACGCCGACCAGGACCGCCCACCAGGGCAGCCACTGCAGGCCGTCGCGCAGCGGGTTGAGGACCCAGGTGGTGAACCGGGCCGCCCAGTCGGCGGTGCCGCCGACGAGCGGTACGCCGGAGTAGAGGTGGGCGGTCATCCAGTCGACCGCCCCGTTGACGGGTTCGGCGACGTCGACGGTCCACGCGGTGGGCCAGGTGAGCCGGTCGGTCAGGCGGCCCGCGACGGCGACGACGGCGGTCACCGCGAGGGCGACGGCCCACCCGAGCCGCGAACGGCGGGCCGGAGCCGCGCCGATCCGCTCGCCCGCGGCGGCGGTCACCCGGTCCAGGACGACGGCGAGCAGCACGATCGGCACGCCGGCGGCGAGCGCGGCACCGACGTCCACCGAGGCCAGCGCCTGGTAGACCCGGTCGCCGAGGCCACCGGCGCCGATGACGGACGCGATCACGGCCATGCCGAGCGCCATCATGATCGACTGGTTGACGCCGAGCAGCAGCTCCTTGCGGGCCAGCGGCAGCCGGGCCGTCAGGAGCCGCTGCCTGCCGGTCGCGCCGAGCGAGGCCGAGGCCTCCATGACGCCGGCGTCGACGCCCCGAAGGCCGAGCGCGGTGAGCCGCGCCATGGGCGGGGCGGCGTAGACGACGGTCGCGAGCACGGCCGCGGGCACGCCGATCCCGAAGACCAGGACGACAGGCAGCAGGTACGCGAAGGCCGGCAGCACCTGCATGGTGTCGAGGACCGGGCGCAGGACCCGGTGCATACGGTCGGACAGGCCCGCGGCGAGCCCGAGGAGGCCGCCGAGCAGCACGGACGCGGCGACGGCGACCACCATGAGGGCGAGCGTCTGCATGGTCGGCACCCACATGCCGAGCAGCCCGCAGACGGCAAAGGCGGCGACGGACGTCAGCGCGAGCCGGACACCCGCGACCCGCCAGGCCACCAGCCCGGCGGCGGCGGTCACGCCGGCCCAGCCGAGCGCGAGCAGCACGAGGTACACCGCGCGGACGGAGACGACCACGACGTTGCTGACGTGCCCGAGGAAGTACAGGAACAGCGGGTGGCCGTCGCGGTTGTCGATGATCCAGTCGCTGGTGCGACCGAGCGGTCCGGAGACGTCGACGGCGAGCGCCGGGGGCCAGCCGCCGGCGCCGAGCAGGAGGCCGCCGAGGACGAGCGCGAGGAGCGCACCGGCCCCGATCAGCCGGCCGCGGTGGCGGGCGACGGCGCGCAGCGCGGCGCCGACACCGCCCGGGCCGCCCGACGAGGCGGAGGTGACGGTGGCGGTCATCGGCCCCACCGCCCAGGAGCCGTACCGGTCGGACCGCCCGGCGGCGGCCAGGTCGAATGGGCGAACATCAGGCCACCGCCTTCCGCGAAGCGGCGGCCGGGACCCCGGCGACGACGCCGAGGAGCCCCGCGTGGTCGACCACGCCGAGACAGCGGCCGTCCTCGACGACGCGCGCGTTCTCGCCCGTGCGGGCCACGGCCTCGATGGCCTCGTGGACGGTGGCGCTCGGGGCGAGCGAGGGACCGCCCTCGTGCTCGTCGGGGAGCGCGGGGCGCATCGCCGAGCGGACGGTCAGGACCTGCTCGCGCGGCACGTCCCGGACGAAGTCCCTGACGTACTCGTCGGCGGGGGAGCCCACGATCTCCTCGGGCGTGCCCAGCTGGACGATCCGCCCGTCGCGCATCAGCGCGATGCGGTCGCCGAGCTTCAGCGCCTCGCTCAGGTCGTGCGTGATGAAGACCATCGTCCGCCCCTCCTCCCGGTGCAGGCGGACGACCTCCTCCTGCATGTCCCGGCGGATCAGCGGGTCGAGCGCGCTGAACGGCTCGTCGAACAGAAGGACTTCGGGGTCCACGGCGAGCGCGCGGGCCAGCCCGACGCGCTGCTGCTGGCCGCCGGACAGCTGGCCGGGCCTGCGGTGCTCCATGCCCTCCAGGCCCACCTTGGCGACGAACTCCGCCGCCCGTTCCCGCCGTTCGCCGCGGCCCACGCCCTGGATCTCAAGTCCGTAGGCGACGTTGTCGAGCACCGACCGGTGCGGCAGCAGACCGAAGTGCTGGAAGACCATCGCGGCCCGGTGCCTGCGCAGTTCGCGCAGCCGGCCGGCGTCCATGGACAGTACGTCCTCGCCGTCGATGGAGAGGGTGCCCGAGGTCGGCTCGATGAGCCGGGTCAGACAGCGTACGAGGGTCGACTTGCCCGAGCCCGACAGGCCCATGACGACGAAGACCTCACCTCTTCGGACGTCGAAGGAGACCTCGCGGACGGCGGCGGTGCAGCCGGTCCGCTCGCGCAGCTCGGCGGGGCCGAGGGCGGCGAGTTCCGGGTCGGCGGGCACGCGGTCGGCCTTCGGGCCGAAGACCTTCCACAGGTCGCGTACGGAGAAGACGGGATCGGTGTTCATCGTTTACTGCCTCCCAGCAGGTCGGCGCATTTCTCGCCGACCATGAGCACGCCGATCATCGGGTTGACGGCGGTCATGGTCGGGAAGACGGACGCGTCGGCGATCCGGATGCCGTCGAGGCCCCTGATCCTCAAGTCGGGTGCGACGACGGCGAGTTCGTCGTCGGCGGCCCCCATCCGGCAGGTGCCGGCCGGGTGGTAGACGGTGTGGGCCACGTGCCGGGCGTAGGCGCTGAGCTCCTCGTCGGAGGTGACCTCGGGCCCCGGGCAGACCTCGCGCTTCAGCCATCCGGCGAGCGGCTCGCTCGCCGCGATCTCCCGGGCGATCCGGATCCCGTCGACGAGGGTCCGGCCGTCGTAGTCGTCCTCGTCCGTGAAGTACCGGAAGTCGAGGGCGGGTTTGACCTCGGGGTCGGCGCTCGTCAGGTAGAGCCGGCCGCGGCTGCGCGGCTTGGGGATGTTCGGGGTCATCGAGACGCCGTGCGCGGGCCGTTCGTAGCCCAGCCGCTCGGGGTTGTCGGTGAAGGGGATCTGGTAGAAGTGGAACATCAGGTCCGGCCCCTCTGCCGCCGGATCCCGGCGGACGAAGAGCCCGGCGTCGGAGTCCATCGCCGAGTTCTCCGGGATCGGACCGTGGGTCTCCCAGACGATGACGGACTCGGGGTGGTCCAGCAGGTTCTCCCCGACGCCCGGCAGGTCGTGCACGACGGGGATGCCGAGCTTCTCCAGGTCGGCGCGCGGCCCGATGCCGGAGTGCAGCAGCAGCCGCGGGGTGTCCACGGCCCCCGCGCAGACGAGGACCTCGCGCCGGGCGCGTACGACATGCTCCGCGCCGTCCTTGGTACGGATGTGCACGCCGGTCGCGCGGGTGCCTTCGAGTTCCAGCCGGAACGCCCAGGTCTCCAGGGCGATGTGCAGGTTCGGCCGGTCGAGGAAGGGGTGCAGATAGGCCACGGACGCGGAGGACCGCTTGTTGTTCTCGGGGTGGTACGCGAGATCGAAGAACCCGACGCCCTCGTGGAAGGGCTGCCGGTTGAACCCCTCGACCCGCGGAACCCCGAGCGCGCTCTGCGCCGCGTCGACGAAGTCCCGGGCGATCGCGTTCCGGTCGGCCTCGTCGACGGGGACGATGTTGTTGCGCAGCCGGGCGAAGTACGGGTCCATGGCCGCCGCGTCCCACCCCTCGGCGCCCGCCTCCGCCCACTCGTCCCAGTCGGACGGGAGCGGCTTGAACGCGATGAGGGTGTTGTGCGAGGAGCAGCCGCCGAGCACCCGCGCACGGCTGTGGCGGATGTGCGAGTTGCCCCGGGGCTGCGCGGTGGTGGGGTAGTCGTAGTCCAGCTCACCGCCGAGCAGGCCCATCCAGCGGCGCAGGGTGAGGACGTCGTCGCGGCCGACGTCGCTGGGGCCGCCCTCGATGACGGCGACGCTGACGTCGGGGTCCTCGGTCAGCCGGGAGGCGATGACGGAACCGGCCGTACCGCCGCCGACGACGACGTAGTCGTACAGGTGCTGGTCGTGCTGCTCGCTCATGCCTGGCCCTTCTCTCCCGCGAACCAGCGCACGGGGCGCGGAGCGAGGTTCTGATAGATGTGCTTGGCCTCGCGGTACTCGGCGAGGCCGCTGGGGCCGAGCTCACGGCCGATGCCGGACTTGCCGAAGCCGCCCCACTCCGCCTGCGGCAGGTACGGGTGGAAGTCGTTGATCCAGACGGTTCCGTGCCGCAGTCGGCCCGCGACGCGCCGGGCGCGCTCCTCGTCGGCGGTCCACACCGCGCCGGCGAGGCCGAACTCGGTGTCGTTGGCGAGGGTGACGGCCTCCTCCTCGGTGCGGAAGGTCTCCACGGTGAGGACGGGCCCGAAGACCTCCTCGCGGACGACCCGCATCCGGCGGTGGCAGTGGTCCAGGACGGTGGGCCGGAAGAAGTAGCCGGGCCCGTCGGGCTTCTCGCCACCCGCCCGCAGGACTGCGCCCTCGCCTAGCGCGGAGGACACGTAGTCCTCGACGCGGGCGACCTGGGCGGCGGAGACCAGCGGCCCGCACTCGACGCCCTCGTCGGTGCCGCGGCCGAGCCGGATCAGTTCGGCCCGGCGGGCGAGTTCGGCGACGAACCGCTCGCGCAGCGACTCCTCGACGATGAGGCGGGAGCCGGCGGAGCAGACCTGGCCGCTGTGGATGAAGGCGGCGTTGAGCGCCTGGTCGACGGCGGTGTCGAAGCCCTCGGGCGTCGAGCAGGCGTCGGCGAACACGACGTTGGGGTTCTTGCCGCCCAGTTCGAGGGCGACCTTCTTCACGCTGTCCGCGGCCGCCCGGGCCACCTTCGTACCGCTGACGAGACCGCCCGTGAACGAGACGAGGTCGACGTCGGGGTGCTCGGCGAGCCGGGCGCCGACGGTGGCGCCGGGGCCGGTGACGATGTTCGCGGCGCCGAGCGGCAGCCCGGCCTCCATGAGGAGTTCGACCAGCGCGACGGTGGTCAGCGGGGTGATCTCACTCGGCTTGATCACGAAGGTGTTGCCGGCGGCGAGGGCGGGCGCGACCTTCCAGCTGGCCTGGAGCAGCGGATAGTTCCACGGCGTGATGAGAGCGCAGACCCCGACGGGCTCGTGCACGACGACGCTGTGGATCTCCTCGGACCCGGCGTCGACGACCCGCGCGCCGCTCTCCTTCTCGACGAGATCGGCGAAGTAGAGGAAGGCGTCGCGGACGCAGTCGACGTCGACGCGCCCCTCCTCCAGCGTCTTGCCCGCGTCCTGGCTCTCCAGGGCGCCGATCCGCTCCCGGTCGCGCTCCAGAAGGCCCGCGACCCGCCGCAGCAGGGCGGCGCGGTCGGCGACGGGCGTACGCGGCCAGGAACCTTCGTCGAACGCGGCGCGGGCCGCGGCCACGGCGTCGTCGGTGTCCAGGACACCGCCTTCCGCCACGACGGCGAAGGTGGTCGCGTCGACGGGATCGATGATCTCGCGCGTGGCGCCGGAGAGGGCGGAGCGCCACTCTCCACCCACGTGGATGGTCTGCTGTGCTGCGGTCACGTCGCGTACGGCCTTTCGTTCCTTTGAATCCCCCTGCCGGTAGCACCGGCGGTCCGGCCGCCTGCCCTGACTACCGGGATCCATGCGCAACGCCTCGCGGAGAGTGGCCTGCTTCACGCACCAACACGCTCAAAGAGAGACATTTGACCTCGCTCGTATCCATGGGGCCGGAGTCTCTGATGGACTGACCCGGCCGATGTGAGAGGCCGACGAGAGAGGGAGCGACATGCCGCTTGAGGGAACGTACGAGCCCAGCCCGACGCAGTGGGTGCGGGAGCAGGTCGAGCTGTACGAGGCGTCGGGCGGCACGGAGGGCACGACGATGCGCGGCCTGCCCGTCGTCCTGGTGACCAACGTCGGCGCGAAGAGCGGCAAGCTCCGCAAGACCCCGCTCATGCGGGTGGAGCACGAGGGCGCCTACGCCCTCGTCGCCTCCAACGGCGGCGCCGTGAAGCACCCGGTCTGGTACCACAACCTGGTCGCCTTCCCGCAGGTCGAGCTCCGCGACGGGACGGGCCTGTGGGACATGAAGGCCCGCCTGGTGACCGGCGAGGAGCGCCAGGCCTGGTGGGAGCGGGCCGTCGCGGCCTTCCCCACCTACGCCGACTACCAGCGCGGGACCGACCGGGAGATCCCCGTCTTCGTGGTGGAGCGCGTCGAGTGACCCCCTCCCGACATCACGCTCCGTAGCGACCCGGTCGCGCGAGGGATCTTCCCAAGGCGGCCGTCCGGAGGTGAGATGGAAGGGAGGTGCCCGCCGCCCGAGGGAGTCCACCGTGAACGGCCGCCGCAAGGGACTCGTGACGTACTTCAACCAGGAGGGCGGGTACGGGTTCATCACCCCGTACGGAGACGAGGACGCCGTCTACGTCCGAGCCGAGGACGTGGAGACGGCTGACCAGGTCCTCTCCGAGGGTCAACAGGTCAGCTTCACCCTGGAACTGACCCCGGGGCGCTTCGAGGCCCGGCGGGTACGCCCGTGACGGCCGCTCCGGAGTAGGCGTCGGCGAGGTCGCGCACGGTCGCCATGTCGCTGAAGGGCAGCAGCTCCTCGCCGACGATCTGGTGCGGCTCGCTGCCCTTGCCGGCGATCAGGACGGCGTGCCGCGGGCCCGCCGCGGACAGGGCGAACGCGATGGCCTCGCGGCGGTCGGTGATCCGCTCGTACGGTGTGCCGGTCGCGGCGAGGCGGGGGCGATCTGGTCCAGGATGGCCTGCGGGTCCTCGGTGCGCGGGTTGTCCGAGGTGAGGACGCACAGGTCGGAGTGGGTCCCGGCGATCCGCCCCATGTCGGCCCGCTTGGTCGTGTCCGGGTCGCCGCCGCAGCCGAAGACGGTGATCACCCGGCCGCGCGCGTAGCCCCGGATGGTCGTGAGGGCCTTGTCGAGGGAGTCCGGGGAGTGGGCGTAGTCCACGATCACCGACGTACCGCCCGGTGTCTCGAAGCGCTCGAACCGGCCGGGCACGGGCGGCATCAGCTCGAGTGCGGTGACGAGCGCGCCCAGCTCGTGGCCGAGGACGTGCCGTGGTCGCCGAGGTGGTCCTGCGTGAGGTTGGTGAACACCCCGACATCGATGAACGTACGGTCCACCCGGTGCGTCAACAGGCCCATCGACGTGGCTTCGAGCACCACACTGCCGGTCCCGCGGTCGCGCATGCACCCCAGGAGGTACT
The DNA here is from genome assembly GCF_040638605.1 of Streptomyces sp. NPDC026092. Taxonomy (NCBI): domain Bacteria; kingdom Bacillati; phylum Actinomycetota; class Actinomycetes; order Kitasatosporales; family Streptomycetaceae; genus Streptomyces; species Streptomyces sp. NPDC026092. The sequence goes on along the minus strand of NZ_JBEZYN010000020.1, from coordinate 91,986 downwards.
GCAGGTCCGGTGACTCCGGGGTGGTCAGCACGGAGCGCGGCATCGGGATCGGCTCGTCGCCGATGCGGCTGCCGGCCGTTCCGATGACGCCCACCTTCGCGCCCTCGGCGATCCGCAGCGCGGACTCGACCATGTACGAGACCGATGCCTTGCCGTTGGTGAAGGTGATCGCCACGACATCCATCCGCCGCCCCGGTTCGCCGAAGTCACGGGAGGTCACGACCGCGGCCGCCCTCCGGACGTCCGGCACGCGCACGGCACAGGCGCCCGGCGGCCACACCGCGGGCGCCACGGAGTCGGGTCCGCCCTCCTGGTGTCCGGGCACGGCGATGAACAGGCAGCCCGGCGCTTCGACGTCGGCGGCGGTGGTCGGGTCGACGACGGCCGCCCGCACTCCGGACGCGACCTGCCGCAGGCGCTGCCTCGGCGAACGCGTGCGACCCATGGAGCGGGAGTGCAGGGCCGTTCCGGCGACCGGCCGCCCACCTAGGGGCAGGCCGTCCGCGTTCACGGTCGGTGCATCCCTCGGGCGGGGTTCGACGGAAGAGCTCGGGATGCCGTGGTGCACGCCGCCGCTTCGGGCCATGGTTGAATCTATCTCAATCATTAAGAGTTTGCGCATTGAAGTACTTCGCCTGCCTTGGAGCCCCCATGCGCCCGTCCACCCCGTGGATCCGACGTCTGCTGCCCCTCGCCCTGCTCATCGCCTGGCTCGCCATCGGCGGCGGTCTCGGCCCGTACGCCGGCAAGCTCGGCGAGGTCGCCACCAACGACCAGGCCGCCTTCCTGCCCCGGAGCGCGGAATCCACCCAGGTCGTCGAGGCGCAGAAGGCGTTCCGCCAGGACGAGACCCTGCCCGCGATCGTGGTCTGGACGGGCGAGCCCGAGGGCCGCGAGCTCGACACGGCCCAGCAGGCCGCGGCCGGCCGGGCCCTGGCCTCGCTCACCGGACGGCCGGGGGTGGCCGGGACTCCGTCCCCGGCCCTCGTGTCGCAGGACGGCCTGGCCCTGAGCGGGGTCGTACAGCTCCGCCCCGACCTCGGGGAGGAGCTGCCCACGGCTCTCGCGGCCGTGACCGAGGCCGCCGAGTCCGTGCCCGGCACCCAGGCGCGGATCGCGGGTCCCGCCGCGACGCAGGCCGATCTGACCGACGCCTTCGCCGGGATCGACGGCCTCCTGCTCGCCGTCGCCCTGCTGACCGTCCTCGTGATCCTGCTGCTCGTGTACCGCAGCGTCCTGCTCCCGCTGGTGATCATCCTCGGCGCGGTCTTCGCGCTCGGACTGGCGTGCGCCGTGGTCTACGTGCTGGCCGATCACGGCGTGGTGCGGGTGGACGGCCAGGTCCAGGGCATCCTGTCGATCCTCGTCATCGGCGCCGCCACCGACTACGCCCTGCTGCTCGCCGCCCGGTACCGCGAGGAGCTCGCCGCACACGCGGACGACCGCTTCCGGGCCATGCGCGCCGCCCTGCGCCAGTCCGTCGGGCCCGTCACGGCCAGCGGGGCCACCGTGGCCCTCGGCCTGCTCGCCCTGCTCTTCAGCGATCTGACGAACAATCGGGCGCTCGGCCCGGTCGGCGCGATCGGCATCGTCTGCGCGGTCCTCAGCGCCCTCACCTTCCTGCCCGCCGTCCTGGTCCTGCTGGGCCGGGCCGCCTACTGGCCGGCCAAGCCGCGGCCGGCGGATGCGGCGAGCGGCGGCCACGGCCTGTGGCGGCGGGTGGCGGACCTCGTGGACCGCGCCCCGCGCAAGGTGTGGGCGATCACCCTCGGCGCGCTGCTCGCGTGCGCCGCGTTCGCCCCGACGCTCGAGTCCCGGGGCGTGCCGCTCGACGAGATCTTCGTGAACGACGCGCCGTCCGTCGCCGCCCAGCAGACGCTGGGGCGTCACTTCCCCGGCGGCTCGGGCAACCCGGCGGTGGTGATCGCCGACGCGGCCGCGCTGCCCGCCGTGACGGCGGCCGCCGAGGCCACCGACGGAGTCGACTCGGCCAGTCCGGTCACCGCTTCCGCGCGGCCCGGCGCAGGCGCGCCGCTCGTCGTGGACGGCAGGGTCAGGATCGACGTCACCCTGAGCGACGCGGCCGACAGCACGGCGGCGAAGGAGACGGTCGTCCGCCTCCGGCAGGCCGTGCACGCCGTCCCCGGAGCCGACGGACTCGTCGGCGGCTACACCGCCCAGCAGTACGACACCCAGCGCACCGCCGAGCGGGACCGCACCCTCATCGTGCCCGTGGTCCTCGCGATCATCCTGGTGATCCTCGTCGGCCTGCTCCGCTCGCTCCTGATGCCGGTGCTGCTCGTCGCCACGGTGGCGCTCAACTTCCTCGCCACCCTGGGCATCTCCGCGCTCGTCTTCCCGCACGTGTTCGGCTTCACCGGCACCGACTCGTCGGTCCCGCTGTACGGGTTCGTCTTCCTGGTCGCCCTGGGCGTGGACTACAACATCTTCCTGATGTCCCGCGTCCGCGAGGAGTCGCTGCGCCACGGGGTGCGCGAGGGCGTGCGGCGCGGGCTGACGGCCACGGGCGGGGTCATCACGTCGGCGGGGGTCGTCCTCGCGGCCACCTTCGCCGCACTCGGGGTCATCCCCCTCGCCTTCCTCGCGCAGATCGCCTTCATCGTCGCCTTCGGCGTCCTGCTCGACACCCTGGTCGTCCGCTCCCTGCTCGTCCCCGCCCTGGTCCGGGACATCGGGCCGAAAGCCTGGTGGCCGGGCGAACTCAGCCGCAGGACGCGGTAGTAGGGGGGTCAGCGACCCCTCAGACGGGCTTCCCTCCCGGCATCGGGCCGACGGCCCTCGGTCCCGGGAGGGTTCTCGGATGGAGCTGCTCGACCCTCGTGCAGTAGGGCAGTGCGTGCAGCGGCTCGTCGGCCAGGAAGCGCGTCACCAGGTCGGTGATCTCCACCGGCCGTTCCAGGAAGAGCATGTGGTCGCTGTCGGCGACTTCCGCGAACCAGCCCCTGCCGCACGCCTGAGCCATGCGCCGGCACTGCGCCGGGGTGGTGAAGGCGTCGTGCTCGCCCGTCGCCGTCAGCGTCGGGGCCGGCACCGGCACGCTGGTGTCGAGCTCCGCGTGGTGGAGCAGACGCAGCGTATTGGTGCTCACCTGAACCGCCTCGGCCCGGGACAGGGCGGCCAGCCGGCGCAGCAGGAAGCGGCGGACGCGCGAGCCGTTGGTGATCCCGTCGAGGCGCCCCGTGTTCATGAGGATGTCGACCGAGGCATGCGCGTACTCGTCCATCCGGCCGGCGTCCAGGAGGGCCAGCGCGCGGTGCATGGCATCCCGGGAGTGCTCGGGGATGGCCGCCATCGTGCCGACCAGGACCATGCGCCCCACGCGCTCGGGGTGGCGCTGGGCGATGCGGTACGCGATGGCGCTTCCGTAGGAACCGCCCACCACGTTGACCTGCCGCAGACCGCTCTCGTCGAGTATGTGGCAGACGGCGTCCGCCAGTACGTCCACGCTCCGCCCCGGGGGCAGGGGGTCCGCTGCGCCCCAGCCGGGGGGGTCGACGGTGAAGACGTCCATGTTCGTCAGGAACAGCTTCTCGCAGCGCCCCCAGGTCTCCTTGCTCTGGAAGGCGCCCCCGATGAGCAGGAGCGGACGCAGCCTCGGGGCGGTCGCCCGGACCAGTCGCGACTCGCAGCGCAGTCCGTCCCAGCGGTGCCGGCGCACCAGTTCAGGACGGTGCGACGGCTGTGACCCGACCGTGGTGGGCGGCGAGGAGAGGGGCATTGCGGGGGTTCCTGTCAGGTGGGTGAAGGAAGCGTGCGGAGGGGCGATGAGCGACATCGCGGCCCGGACCGGTCGCGCATCTGCCGAGCCTTACCATCGGCACCTTTTGTCCGGCTCCCGGGGCTCAACGAGCCTCGACAATCAAGGGCACGCCGGGATCACGCCGAAGGCCTGAGAGGACGGGAACGACGACGGGAGTCGTGCGGTCACGCGTGCCCGCACGGCCGCACGACTCCCTGCCGCGGTCCGGGCCTACTTCGGCATGAGGACGGTGTCGACGATGTGGACGGTGGCGTTGGCGGTGGGGACGTCGCCGCAGACGACCTTGGAGGTGTCGTTGACGGTGTAGGCGTCGCCGGAGCCCTTGGTGGTGACCATGCCCTTCTGAAGCGTCTCGAAGGAGCCGTTCTCCAACTGCTTCGGCGTCAGCTTCTGGCCGACGACGTGGTAGGTGAGGATCTCGGTCAGGGTGGCCTTGTCGGCGAGGACCTTGTCGAGGTCGGCCTTGGGGATCTTGGCGAAGGCGGCGTTGGTCGGCGCGAACACCGTGATGTTCTGCGCGTTGTTGAGGGTGTCGACCAGGCCCGCCTTCTGGACCGCGGCGACCAGGGTCGACAGCTCCGGGTTGTTCGACGCGGCCGTGGCGACCGGGTCCTTCGCCATGCCGTCGAACGAACCGGCACCGTCCTTGGGCACCGAGGCGCACGCCGGGCCGAAGGGGCCGTCGCCGGCCGTGTCGTCCCCGGTGGCGGGCGAGCTCTCCTGGGTGGCGGGGGCCTCGGGCGCGGTGTCCGAGGAGGCGGCGTCACTGCCGGAGTCCGTACACGCGGCGAGCGAGAAGGGCAGCACGGCCGCGGCGGCGACGGCGACGGCGGTACGGCGGAAACGACGTGCGTTCATGAAGGGATCTCCTTGTGAGGTGTTCCCCGCCCTGTGAGGTACGGGGGAGTGGGTGGGGCGGGCGGGCCTACCCGGCGGTCACGACGACGGAGTGCCATCCGGCGGCCCCGTCGGGGAGGGTTCGGGTGCGCCGTTCGGTCTGGGTCTCACCGGTGCGGTCGGTGGCGCGGACGGTGAGGGTGTGGGTGCCCTTCGTGGCCGGCCAGGGATACGACCACTGGCGCCAGGTGTCCCGGGTGTGCTCGGCGGCCAGGTCGGCCGGCTGCCAGGGGCCGTCGTCGACGCGGATCTCGACCCGGTCGATGCCCCGGTGCTGCGCCCAGGCGACGCCGGCCACCATCACCGTTCCGGAGGCCGGCCGGGCGAAGGGCTTGGGGGTGTCGATGCGGGCCTGCGTCTTGATCGGCGCCCTCCGCGCCCACTTCCGCCTGACCCAGTACGGGTCGTACGCGTCGAAGGTGGTGAGCTCGATGTCCTCGATCCACTTGCACGCAGACACGTAGCCGTACAGGCCGGGAACGAGCATCCGGACCGGAAAGCCGTGGACGAAGGGCAGGGGCTCACCGTTCATGCCGACGGCGAGCATGGCGTCCCGGCCGTCCATGACGTCCTCGACCGGCGTGCCGAGCGTCATGCCGTCGACGGAGCGCGCCACCAACTGGTCTGCGGGCCCGCCTCGGGACGGCGGACGGACGCCCGCTTCGGCGAGGAGGGCGTCGAGGCGCACACCGAGCCACCGGGCGGTGCCGACGTACGGTCCGCCGACCTCGTTGGAGACGCAGGTCAACGTGATGTCGCGTTCGATCGTCTCGCGGGAGAGCAGTTCCTCGAAGGAGATGCTCAGCTCGCGGCGGACCCCCTTCCCGTGGATGCGCAGGCGCCAGGTGTCGGCCGCGACCTTGGGGACGACCAGGGCGGTGTCCACCCGGTAGAAGTCCTTGGTCGGGGTGGTGAACGGGCTGATGCCGGAGAACCGCGGCGCCGCGCCGCGGGGGACGGCGGGGGCCGGTGACGACGGCCGGGGCAGGACGACCGCGGCGCGCGAGGCGACCGAGTCGCCGGACCGCGACGCGTTCAGCACCCGGGCGAGCGCGCCGACGCCCGTACCGGCCGCCGCGGCGGCGCCGACGGCCAGCAGGAACCGGCGACGGCTGCCGCCCGCCCCGGTGTCCGCCCGGCCTGCCGGGCGGGTGACGAGCGGGCTGATCAGGACGTACAGCAGTACTCCGCCCGCCAACCCGCCCACCAGTGACGGCAGGGCGTCGGCGTACGAGTCGGAGTCCGGCCGGTTCAGGGCCGCGGCCGCGCCGACGAGGCCGAAGGCCACGACCCCCGCCGCCCCGGTCCGCCGGCTCCTGAGGGCCAGTACGCCCAGAGCCATCGCCAGGAGGGCGATCACGACGAGAATCCCGGCCTGCAGGACGAGCTTGTCGCTGGTCCCGAAGGTGCGGACGGCCCAGTCCTTGACCCCCGCGGGGGTCCGGTCGACGGCCGCTCCGCCGACGGCCGTCACGGGCCCCGCTTCGGGCCGGACCCCCGCGGCGACCAGTTCGGCAAGCGCCAGCGCCACGTAGCCGGAGACGAGCCCGGCCAGTGCCGCCAGGGTTCCCCGGCCGATGACTGCCTTGTCGATGTTCACGGTCGGGTCTTCGGAACCGTACGGCCCCCGGATGGGTGCGACACCGGAACCGGTGAGACCCGGCCGCGAGGTTGACGCCTCCGTGTCGGCCGACCCGGGCCCGAGGGGCAGTCCACCGTTTCCTCCACGGGCCGTTCCGGCGCATAGGCTGACCGCGTGGCCAGCACCGATGACCGAGACAGGACCGCGCCCCCCGCCGGGGCGCCGGGCGACCTCCAGAGCTTCGCCGTCGCACTGCGCCGCACGCACGGGGAGATGAGCCGGCTGGTCCACGGCTTCGCGCACGCCCACGGACTGCACCCGACCGACGTGCAGGCGCTCGGCATCGTCCTCGACAGCCCGGAACCGCTCACACCCGGCCGGCTGCGCGAGCAACTCGGGCTGACGTCAGGGGCGGTCACCGCCTGTCTCGACCGGCTCGAGAAGGCCGGCCACATCCGCAGGTCCAGGGAGAGCGCGGACCGCAGGGTGGTCCACGTGCACTACGAGGAAGGGGCGCGGGCCGCCGCACGCCAGTACTTCCTCCCGCTGGCGCAGGCCGCCGACCGGGCCAGGGAGCGGTTCGACGCGGAGGAACTGGCCACGGCGCTACGGTTCCTCACCGCGCTCAACGACGAACTGGGGGCTCTCCGGGCCCCCGGCCACTGACTTCCTGAGGGTCGGAGACCACTTCTTCGCGAGCGCGTGCCGTACGGACCAATCCGCCGGCGCCTCCGCCACGAACGACGCGTGTACCCGACCAGACGCAGGAGGACCGCGGTGAGAGAGAACGCACGTGCGGCCGGAGCCCGGGCACCGGCCGGCCACCCCGAGCTGCCGGAGCTCCTGAGCCGGACGGCCCGCGGGGACCAGGAGGCGTTCACCGCCGTGTTCGACGCCGTCGCAGGACCGGTCCTGGGTGTCGTGCGCGCCGTGCTGCGCGATCCCGCCCAGTCGGAGGAGGTCGCGCAGGAGGTCATGGTCGACATCTGGCGGCTCGCCGCCCGCTACGACCCCGAGCGCGGTTCGGTGCTCACCTGGGCGCTCACCCTGGCACACCGGCGCGCCGTCGACCGGGTCCGCTCCGAGCAGGCCGCGTCGGACCGCGTGCGGCGCGTCGCCCTGCTGGAACAGACCCCCGCCTACGACGAGGTCGTCGAAGAGGTGGAGAACCGGCTGGACCGCGAGCGGGTACGGCGCTGTCTGCGCGGTCTCACCGAACGGCAGCGCCAGTCCGTCACCCTCGCCTACTACCGCGGCCTGACCTACCGTGAGGTCGCCGAACTCCTCTCGCTGCCCCTCGGGACCGTCAAGACACGGATGCGCGACGGTCTGATCCGGCTCCGCGACTGCCTGGGGGTGACGGGATGAACAGCTTCGACCCGCACATGCTCACCGGTGCCTACGTGCTCGACGCGCTCGACTCCGACGCCGAGCGGCAGGCGGTCGAACGCCACCTCGACCACTGTCCGTCCTGCGCCCACGAGGTCGACGAGCTGGCGGAGACGGCCGCCCGCCTGGGACAGGCGGTCGCCGAGACCGTCGGCCCGACCCTGCGCGCCGCGGTGCTGCGCAGGATCACGACCGTGCGTCAGGAACCGCCGTACACGACCGCGTTCGACGGCGGCGCGGTGGCCGCCGGTCGCGGCCGGTCGCGGCGCGGCTTCCCCCGATGGGCGCTGGCCGCGTCCCTCGCCGGCACCGTCGCCCTCGGCGGATTCGCCACCGCCTGGCAGTACGACCGGGCCGAGGAGGCCGCCCGGGCCGCGCGCGAGGCCACGGCAGAGGCCGAGTCCGTCGCGGCCGTTCTGGCCGCGCCCGACGCACGTCTGACCACGGCCCGGCTGGCCGGCGGGGCGGTCGGCACGGTCGTCTACGCGCCCTCGGCCGACCGGGCGGCGTTCGCCGCGTCCGCGCTGCCCCGGCCGCCCGCCGGGTCGGTCTACCAACTCTGGTACGCCGACGGCGACGTCATGCGCCCGGCCGGACTCCTGCCCGCCGACACGACCACCTCCACGACGCTCCTGGCGGGCCGGGTGAACGAGGCGTCCGCCATCGGCATCACCCTCGAACCGGCGGGCGGCTCACCCCGGCCGACCACGGCCCCGCTCGCGGTGATCGCCCTGCCCACCGTGTGAGCCCGGCCGCGTGTCACGATCCGTCCGGATCCCCGAGCAGTGCGGCGGTGAGTTCGGCGGTGCGGCGGTGCCAGTGGGCGGCGCCGCGGAGCATCGCATGGCCTCCGGTGGTCATCGGGATGGCGACCGCGTCGGCGCCCGCCGTCCGGGCCCTGCGCACGAAGTCCCAGGCCTCCCGGGCGGAGGTGACCCGGTCGGCCTCGTCGTGCAGCACGTGGATCGTGCGTCCCGCCAGGTGCTCGACGGGCTCGCCCGGCGGGCACCACGGTGCCAGGGCCACCACGCCGCGGACCATCGGGTCGCCGGCGGCGCTCAGCGCGGCGCGGCCGCCCATCGAGTGGCCGACGAGCACGACGGGGATCGGCCCGGCCCGCTCCCGCAGCCGCGCCAGCGCGGCCGCCGCGTCCTGGGCCGCGTCACGGCGGTCGCCGTTCCAGCCCCGGTGCCGGTAGCGGACCTCCGCGACGAGCACGTCCCGGCCCGCGAGCGCGCGGGCGACGGCGGTCGCGAACGGGCGCATGCGCAGGGCGGGCAGGTTGACCAGGGGCGGCGGCCCGAGGCCCTCGGAGCGGCCGCCGTGCAGCAGGAGCACGGCCGCGGCGGGGACGGCCGGCGCGCTGCGTACGACGAGACAGCCCGCTGCGCCGCGCCGGACCGCGGGGGCGGCGTCGGGCGTCATCGGGGATCGGCCCGGTGCGTGGGCCGGCGGGGCGGGCGAGGCAGGAAGCCGCTCGTACGGGCGGCGTACTCCGCGTAACCGGGGCGGTGCGCCATGTGGGCCTCCAGGAGCCGCTTGCCGCTGCCCCAGATCAGCAGGGCGCTCATCACCAGGGGCGACACCAGAACGAGGACAGCAGTCTGCCAGGTCGCGCAGGCGGTCAGGTAGAGCCCCCACCAGACCAGGAAGTCACCGAAGTAGTTGGGGTGCCGGGTCCAGCTCCAGAGGCCCCGGTCCATGATCCGTCCCCGGTGCGCGGGGTCGGACTTGAAGCGGGCGAGCTGGTGGTCCCCGACCGTCTCGAAGGCGAGGCCCGCCGCCCAGAGGACGAGGCCGACGGCGAGCAGAGGGTCCGGTCCTTCGGGCAGGTAGGCCGCCGCCTGGACGGGCAGGGAGACGAGGCAGACGAGGGCGCCCTGGAGGAGGTAGACGGTGCGCAGCGCGTAGAGCGCCGGATGGCCGGGGGCCCGGGCGAGCATCTTCGCGTAGCGGGGGTCCTCGCCGTGGCCACGGCCCCTGCGGGCGATGTGGACGGCGAGGCGCAGCCCCCACAGGCAGGTCGCGAGGGTGACGGCGAGCCTGCGGCCGTCGTCCCCGTACCCGGCGGAGAGCACGAAGGTGACGACGGCGACGGCGGTGAACGCGAGGCCCCAGGCGATGTCGACGATCCGGTGGACGCCCTTCACCGAGGCGATCGCGAACGTCACCAGCATGACCGCCAGGGCCGCTCCGGCCGACGCGGCCAGATTGACCGCCAGGGCGGACGCGTTCACCGGGACGCTCCGGGGCAGTCCGCAGGCTCCGCCGGCTCCGCCTGCTCCGCCGCGACGAGGCGGAGCTGGCGGACGTCCAGGTAGTGCGCGCGGAAGCCCGCCTCGGAGTAGGCCAGGTACAGCTCCCACATGCGGTGGAAGACCCGGTCGAAGCCGAGCGCTTCGACCGCCGCCGACTCCCGGACGAACGTCTCCCGCCAGAGCCGGAGCGTCTCGGCGTAGTGCGCGCCGTAGCCGGTGTCGTGGGTGAGGGTCAGGCCGGCGGCGGCGCTCTCGTGGGCGAGGGCGTCCGGCGACGGGATGAGGCCGCCGGGGAAGACGTACTTGCTGATCCAGGTGTGGGTGCGGGCGGTGTGGAGCATCCGCTCGTGCGGCATCGTGATGGCCTGGAGGGCGACGGCCCCGCCGGGCGCGACGAGCCGGCGCAGGGCCTCGAAGTAGGTGGGCCAGTACTCGGCGCCCACGGCCTCGATCATCTCGACGCTGACCACGGCGTCGTACCGGCCCTCGACCTGGCGGTAGTCGCGCAGTTCGACGCGCACCCGGTGCTCCACGCCGGCCTCGGCGATCCGGCGCAGCGCGAGCGCGCGCTGCTCCTCGGAGAGCGTGACGGTCAGGACGTCGGCGCCCCGGGACGCCGCGCGTATCGCGAGTTCGCCCCAGCCGGTGCCGATCTCCAGGAGCCGGGTCCCCGGGCCGACACCGGCCAGGTCGAGCAGGCGGTCGATCTTGCGGTGCTGGGCCGCCGTGAACGCGCCCGGTGTCGCGGGGAGGGTGTCGAACACGGCCGAGGAGTAGGTCATGCTCGGGTCGAGGAAGCGGGCGAACAGGTCGTTCGACAGGTCGTAGTGCCGGTGGATGTTGGCGCGGGCGCCTTCGAGGGTGTTGAGGTCGCGGGCCGGGCGGCGGCGCACCCAGGCGCCCCGGAGCCGGCGCAGCGGTGCCGGTACGAGGTCGTCCACGTGGGTGGCGAGCACGGTGAGGAGGCCCACGAGGTCGTCGCTGTCCCACTCGCCGGCCATGTACGACTCGCCGAAGCCGATCAGCCCGTCGGCGCCGATCCGCCGGTGGAAGGCGGCCGGGTCGTGCAGGGTCAGGACGGGCGGGGCGGGGGTGACCCGGTCGGCTTCGCCGGTGGTGGGGCGGGGAACGGCGCCGGGCGGCCCACCGAGGTTCGTCCGCAGCGGCAGCCGGGCGAAGGCACGGGCGAGGACGCGCCGGGCGACGGCCGTGCGCAGGGCGGAGGCGCGCGGGAGGCGGGCGACGTCGGGCCAGCGCTCCGGATCGACGGGCGGACGGCCGAGGGCCGCGACGCGGGGCGCGGCCGGCGGGACGGAGACGGTCACAGCATGCCTTCTCGGGTGGGCGGGGCGGGACGGGGACGGACGGGAACTCCCTTGAGGTACAGGCGGATCCCGTGCCACCGGATGCCGGCACTGACGGCGGCGGTGGACCACGGGTGGCGCAGCGCCGCGGCGAGCAGGCCGCGCGCGTCGGCGGTCCTGCGGCGGCCGCGGACGGTGGCGGTCAGCGGCCGGCTCCCGTCGCCGTGCCGCAGCTGGACGGTGAGGTCGAGGCGGTCGCCGGGCAGCGGCAGCCGCATCCGGTAGGAGCCCTCGACGTCGAAGAACGGGGAGACGTAGAACTCCTTGGCGACGTCGGCGCGTCCGGCGGCGTCGGGCCGCAGGAGGTAGCAGTGCCGGCCGCCGTAGGTGTTGTGGACCTCGGCCACGACGCAGACGGGGCTGCCGGCCCGGTCGTGACACCAGTACAGGGTGAGCGGGTTGAAGACATGGCCGAGCACGCGCGCGTGGGCGAGCATCAGCACCCGCCCGTCGGCGTTCCGTACGCCGTGGGACGCGAGGTAGGCGTCGAGGCCGGCGCGGAGGGTGGGTGCCCGGCCGCCGAAGTGGTCGCGGGCGTCGAAGCGGGCGAGCGGGCGCAGGAGGCGGGGTAGTCGCGGCAGGTCGTCGAGGTCGACCAGCCACAGGTAGGTGCGCTGCCGCAGGGAGTGGTGCGTCGGTCCCACGCGCGTGTGGGAGACCTCGCAGGGGTAGAGCGCCGGCGCCAGGGATGCGAGGAGAGAGGCCGGTGCGGCGGGTGTGGCGCTGTCCGTGGTCACCAGGTCACCCCCAGCGCGCGGGCCGCCTCGACTCCGGAGCGGCAGCCGTCCTCGTGGAACCCCCAGCCGTGGTACGCGCCGGCGAAGGCGGTCACGGACGTGGCGAGACCCGGCAGTTCGCGCTGCGCGGCGACGGAGCGGGGCGTGTAGACGGGGTGCTCGTACACCATGCGGGCGAGCACCGTGCTCTCGTCGACGCGGCCGTCGGCGTTGAGGGTCACGAGGTGCGGCTCGTCCACCGGGAGGCGCTGGAGCCGGTTCATGTCGTAACTGACCTTGACGACCCCGGGGCGCGCGTCGCAGGAGGGGAGCCAGTAGTTCCACGACGCCCGGGCGTGCGGCGCCGCGGGCAGCACGCTGGTGTCCCGGTGCAGGACGGTGGGGTTACGGGAGTAGGTGAACGCCCCGAGGACCCGGCGCTCGTCGGGGGTGGCGTCGGCGAGCATCCGCAGGGCCTGGTCGGGGTGGACGGCGACGACGACGGCCGCGTGGGTCTCGGACTCGCCGTCGTCGGTGGTCACCCGGACCCGGTCCGTGCCCCGTTCGATCGCGCGGACCGGGGTCGCGGTGCGGACGGCGGCGAGTTGCTTGGCCACCTTCTCGACGTACGCCCCGGAGCCTCCCGTGACGGTCCGCCAGCGCGGTGAGCCCGTGGTGGAGAGGAGGCCGTGGTGGTCGAGGAACCGGAAGAGGTAGGCCGCCGGGTACAGGAGCGCCGTGTCGGGGGCGCAGGACCAGACGGCGGACACGAGCGGCACGGCGAAGTGGCCGACGAAGTACGGCGAGAACCCGCCGCGTTCCAGGAACGCGCCGAAGGTCCGGCTGTCGTCTCCGGCGGCGAGCAGCCGACGGGCCGCCCGGTGGAAGCGCGGTACGTCGGCGAGCATCCGCAGATGGCGGCCGCGGCGCAGGTTGCCGCCGCCCAGCAGACCGCGGGGGCCGCGGGCGCCCGCGTAGGCGAGGCCGCAGCCGTCGCACCGCACGGACATGCTCATCTCGGCGTCCTGGGTGGCGACGCCGAGCTCGCGGAAGAGCCGCAGCAGGTGGGGGTAGGTGCGCTCGTTGTGGACGATGAAGCCGGTGTCCACGCGTACGGTGCCGCCCTCCCGGGTCGGCACGTCATGCGTGTGCGCGTGCCCGCCGAGTCGGTCGTCCGCCTCGTACAAGACCACGTCGTAGCTCCGCGACAGCACGTGAGCGGCTGTCAGGCCGGCCACTCCCGCCCCGACGACCGCGACGGTTCGCCGACTCATTCGTTCCCCCTCGCGTCACGGGGCGCCCGCACACCGGTCGCGCGGAGCGTCCCCGGGAGTGGTTCGGCGCCGTCGGCCGTTCGGATGGGTGCGACATCGGCGAGGGGCCGCCGAGGGCTGACCGTGGGCACTGCGACCATGACGACTCCTCCTCCGGCCCGGCCCGGCGCGGGCGGGCGGTCCTCCCTGCCTCCTCAGGTTCCGGCGAACGGCGGCAGCGCCTCAAGACGCATCGTTCGTGCGTCGTTTCGGGAGGGATCAGGAAGCAGGGCGAGTCGATCGGGCCGCACACAGCGCCGCACCCCCTGCCGACCAAGCTCTCTCAGGTCTGCAGGGGGTGCGGCGGCGGCCGTTCGGCGTCGTGTCAGATGTCCCGGAAGATCTCGATCTGCGCGCCCACCGAGTTCAGGCGCTCCGCCAGCTCTTCGTAGCCGCGGTTGATGACGTAGACGTTGCGCAGGACCGACGTGCCCTCGGCCGCCATCATCGCCAGGAGGACGACCACCGCCGGGCGCAGGGCCGGGGGGCACATCATCTCGGCCGCGCGCCAGCGGGTCGGGCCCTCGACCAGGACGCGGTGGGGGTCCAGGAGCTGGAGGCGGCCGCCGAGGCGGTTGAGGTCGGTGAGGTAGATGGCGCGGTTGTCGTAGACCCAGTCGTGGATCAGGGTCTTGCCCTGCGCCGTGGCCGCGATGGCCGCGAAGAACGGCACGTTGTCGATGTTCAGGCCCGGGAAGGGCATCGGGTGGATCTTGTCGATCGGAGCCTCCAGCTTGGAGGGCCGGACCGTCAGGTCCACCAGGCGCGTGCGGCCGTTGTCCGCCGCGTACTCCGGCGAGCGGTCGTGGTCGAGGCCCATCTCCTCCAGGACCGCGAGCTCGATCTCCATGAACTCGATCGGGACCCGGCGGATCGTCAGCTCCGACTCCGTCACCACGGCCGCGGCCAGCAGGCTCATCGCCTCGACCGGGTCCTCCGAGGGGGAGTAGTCCACGTCCACGTCGATCCGCGGGACACCGTGCACGGTCAGCGTCGTCGTGCCGATGCCGTCCACCCGTACGCCCAGCGCCTCCAGGAAGAAGCAGAGGTCCTGGACCATGTAGTTGGAGGAGGCGTTGCGGATGACGGTGACGCCGTCGTGGCGGGCCGCGGCGAGCAGCGCGTTCTCCGTCACGGTGTCGCCGCGCTCGGTCAGCACGATCGGGCGGTCGGGGGAGACCGACCGCTCGACCTGCGCGTGGTAGAGGCCCTCGGTCGCCGTGATGTCGAGGCCGAAGCGGCGCAGCGCGATCATGTGCGGCTCGATCGTGCGCGTACCGAGGTCGCAGCCGCCCGCGTACGGCAGCTTGAAGCGGTCCATGCGGTGCAGCAGCGGGCCGAGGAACATGATGATCGAGCGGGTCCGGATCGCCGCCTCGGCGTCGATCGAGTCCATGTCCAGCTCGGCGGGCGGCACGATCTCCAGGTCGACCCCGTCGTTGATCCAACGGGTGCGCACGCCGATCGAGTTGAGGACCTCCAGGAGCCGGAAGACCTCCTCGATGCGGGCGACGCGGCGCAGGACCGTGCGGCCGCTGTTGAGCAGCGTGGCGCAGAGCAGCGCGACACACGCGTTCTTGCTCGTCTTGACGTCGATGGCCCCGGAGAGCCGGCGCCGGCCGACGACCCGCAGATGCATGGGGCCGGCGTAACCGAGGGACACGATCTCGCTGTCGAGTGCTTCGCCGATGCGTGCGATCATCTCAAGGCTGATGTTCTGGTTGCCACGTTCGATCCGGTTCACGGCGCTCTGGCTTGTGGCCAGGGCCTCGGCGAGCTGCGTCTGCGTCCAGCCCCTGTGCTGACGGGCGTCACGGATGAGCTTGCCGATGCGTACGAGGTAGTCGTCTGCCATGAGCGTCACGTTATCTCAGATATGAGATGACGCTCGCGTGGGGGTGGGCCGTCAGGGTGACGCGCTGTGCGCAGTGGGGTGACGCGGTTCGTACAGCGGCAGTTCGGCCCCGCTCGGCAGCCGTACGGCGGCGAGCAGACCCCAGCCCTGATCGCTGATGGGCCGTGAGATCTCGGTGCCGCGATCCTCGAGGGTGGTGAGCGTGGCGGCGATGTCCTCGCACATCAGATACACCTCGTGCTTCGGCTCACCCGCCGTCGGGTGCACCGCGACCTCGGCCGGCGGCAGCTTGAAGATGAGCCAGCCGCCGCCCGCGTCGACGTGGTCGAAGCCGAGCACGTCCTTGAGGAAGGCCCGGTCGGCGTCCGCGTCCGGGGTGTAGAGAATCACATGCGCGCCGCTGAACATGCCCATGCTGCGATCCTCGGCCCGCCGTACGCCCCCGGCAATCGCACCGCGCCCGTACGGGGGTCACCCGCGGGTGGTCAGGCCGCGACCGCCCTCGCGGCCGCGCGGTGGTGGCTGGGGCGGGTTCCGTGCACGCGCTGGAAGGCCACGCTCAGCCCGAACGCGCTGCGGTAGCCGACCTGTCGGGCGATCGCCTCCACCGTCTCGTCGGTGCGCGCCAGCAGATCGGCCGCAAGGGCCAGGCGCCAGCCGGTCAGATAGGCCATCGGGGGTTCGCCGACCAGCTCGGTGAAGCGGCGGGCCAGCGTCGCGCGCGACACACCGCTCTCCTCGGCGAGCGCCGCCACGGTCCACGCCCGCGCCGGCCTGTCGTGGATCAGCCGGAGCGCCCGGCCCGCGACCGGGTCGCCGAGCGCCCGGTACCAGCCCGGCGGATCGGCCTCCGGACGGCTGAACCACTCCCGCAGCGTGCACAGCAGCAACAGGTCCAGGAGCCGGTCGAGGACCGCCTGCTGCCCCGGGTCGTCGCGGCCGATCTCGTCGGCCGTCAGGTCCATGATCGGTGCGGGGCCGCCCTCGGGGCGGACCACGAGGACCCGGGGGAGCGCGCTCAGGAGCCGCTCCGAGACCTGCCCGCCGACCCGGTAACTGCCGGTCAGCAGCACCGCGGGGCCGTCCGCGCTGTTCCCGCACATCCGCAGGCCCAGGACGATGTCCTCGCTGATCTCCTCGCCGTCGGCCGTCGTGCACCGGTCGGGACCTTCCCGTACATACAGGGGCGCCGCCCCCGAACCGTCCTCGTCGCCGACGGAGAACGGCTCCGAGCCGGCCACGACGGCCACGTCACCCTCGCCGAGCGCGACCGGCGGCTCGCCGCCGCCGGGGTCGATCAGGCCCGAGCCCCGCAACATGGTCACCAGGGTGAGCGGGGTGCGGTCGGCGAACCGCACGGACCACGGAGGTTCCAGGTGGTTCCGGCTGAACAGCGCGCCCTCGGCCCGCACCTCGTACAGCAGGCTCCCCAAAGCGTCCATACGGCAAGGTTAGACGCTCAGACATCGGATTGAGCCGACAGACCATTCCCCGCCTCACCATCGGCGCGTTTGACTCGTTCCATGACGACGACATCGAAGAACGCGACGACGAAGCCCGTCCTTGTCCTCGGCAGCACCGGCAAGACCGGCCGCCGTGTCCTCTCCGGCCTCCGGAACGCCGGCCACGAGGTCCGTGCCGCCTCCCGCAAGGGACCGACCGCCTTCGACTGGACCGACGAGTCCACCTGGGAACCCGCGGTGACGGGCGCCGGCTCGGTCTATCTGGTCGACGCGCAGAACGAGACGGCGGCGGACTCGATGCGCGCCTTCACCCAGCTGGCCGCCGCGCGCGGGGTCGAGCGGCTCGTCCTGCTCTCCGCCAACGACTGGGTGGTGCCGGACGGCGAGGAGAAGCTGCCCTGCGAGCGCGCGGTACGCGAGTCGGGCACGGCCTGGACGATCGTGAAGCCGGCCTGGTTCTTCCAGAACTTCAGCGAGGACCCCTTCTACGTGCGGCAGATCCTCGACGGCGAGTTCGTCAGCTCGACGGGGGCGGGCACCGAGCCGTTCGTCGACGCCGACGACATCGCCGATGTGGCGGTCGCCGCCCTCACCGAGGACGGCCACGCCGGGCAGACCTACCGACTGACCGGGCCGCGCCTGCTCGGCCTCGACGACGTCGCGGAGGAGATCGCGCGTGCCACGGGCCGGGACATCGCCCACCGCGACGTCCCGCCGGAGGAGTTCGCCGTCGTCGGCGAGCGCCAGGGGCTGCCGGGGGAGTACGTGGAGCTGGTCAACATGCTCTACGGCTGGATCCGCGAGGAGCGCTTCGCCCACCTCGCCGACGGTGTGCAGCGCGCGCTCGGCCGCGAACCGCGCGACTTCGCCGCGTACGCCCGTGCCACCGCCGCGACCGGCGTCTGGCACCCCTGACCCCGGCCTCGGCCCTCGGGCTACAGCTCCACCGAGAGGTGGGCGGACAGGGCGCGGAGGAAGTCCGGCGCGTCGAACATCGCCCCGGCCGAGGCGACTGAGACCGTCCGGTTCCGGCCGGTGACCAGCCGGTCGACCGCCTCCACGGCGAGCGGCGCGCTGACGGCGTAGATGTCCCGGCCGCTCGCCGTGGCGCGCAGCTCCTCGCCGCCGGAGCGGACGAGGACGTCGACCAGGAAGGTCTGCGCGGACCGCCCCTGCTCGTCGGCCGCCGCCGGCGCCGGGGTGTCGGCGGCCGCCAGGTCCCTGGCCGCCTCGACGGCCATGTACGTACGGACCTCCGGAACGGCCAGGTGGCTCGGGACGGTGACGACGTCGGCCATGGTGAAGTCGCCGATCACGGCCCTGACCCCGAGCGGCTCCGGGAACGACCACTGCACCGTGGGCGTGGCGTCGTCGCCGTACACGAGACGCCCCCGCGTGTACCGGACGTGCCGGCCGTCCCTGCGCTCCCGGGAGACCGCGCCGGCCGTGCGGGTGCCGGCCGTCGGGTGCCAGCTGCTCAGCCCGTACGCGACATGGACCTCGTCGGCCCTCGTCCGGTCGCCCAGAGCCGCGCTGACCAGCAGGTCGCCGAGGCCGCCGAAGAAGGCCATCGCGGGGACGACCGCCGTGTTCGCGGTGCGCGCGGGCTCCGCGAACCGCGCGAAGGTGTCGAGGTTCGCCTCGATCTCGGCCGCCACGTCCACGTACGGGATCCCGGCCCGCAGCGCCGCCTCGATCACCGGGGCGGCGGTCGTGGCGAAGGGCCCGGCGGAGTTGATCACGGCGGCGGTCCCGGCGAGGGCCCGGTCGAGCGCGGCCGGGTCGTCGACCGAGGCGGGCCGGACCTCGACGCCCGGCAGCGACGCCGCGAACTCCCGCAGCTTGTCGGCGTCGCGCCCCGACAGGACCGGGACGAACCCGCGCGCGATCAGCTCCGCCACCACGAAACGCCCGGTGTGCCCGTAGGCGCCGTACACCGCGACCGTCCGACCTGCACTCATGAGATCCCCTCTGTCCCTGCTTCATTCGGATACGGAGAGTCTGGCAACGGCGATCGCCCGGCACGAGTGTCCGGAACGACATGCCCCATACACTTCCGGACATGGAATCGGACAGGGGTACGCAGACGACGGCCGCGGACACGGACACAGGCACGGGCACCGTCGCCCTGGCCGTCACCGACGGCATGCTGCACTTCGAACTCTCCGTGGCGTACGAGGTGTTCAGCGACCCGCTGTACGACCTGACCGTCCACGGCCCCGCCCCCGTCCGCTTCGGCAGGTTCCTGCTGGAGCCGGACGGCGGGTTCGAGAGGCTCGCGCGCGCCGCCACGGTGATCGTCCCCGGGTGGGCCGACGTCGACGTGGACCCGCCCGCCGCCCTGGTCGACGCGGTGCGCGCGGCCCATGAGGCGGGGGCCCGGGTGGCCTCGCTGTGCACGGGCGCGTTCGTGTTCGCCGCCGCCGGGCTCCTCGACGGGCGCCGCGCCACCACGCACTGGGCGCACACCGAGGTCCTGGCTGCGCGGTACCCCCGGGTGGAGGTCGACCCGGACGTCCTCTACGTGGACAACGGGAGCGTGCTCACCTCGGCGGGCAAGGCCGCCGCGATGGACCTGTGCCTGCACCTGGTCCGCCTCGACCACGGCTCGGCGCTCGCCAACACGGTCGCCCGCCGTCTTGTCGTCCCCCCGCACCGGGCCGGCGGTCAGGCCCAGTTCGTCACCGCCCCGGTGCCGGCCCAGGACGACCACCCCCTCGCCGCCCTGTTCCCGTGGGTCCTGGAACGGCTCGGCGAGCCGCTGACCGTGGAGGACCTGGCCCGCCGGGCCCACATGAGCTCGCGGAACCTGACCCGCCACTTCCGTACGGTCACCGGCACCACCCCGCTCCAGTGGCTGCTGACCCAGCGGATCCGCCACGCCCAGGAGCTCCTGGAGGTGACCGACGACAGCGTCGACGCCATCGCGACCGCCACGGGCATGGGCACGGCCACGACCCTGCGCCGCCACTTCAACCGCACGATCGGCGTGCCCCCGGACACGTACCGCCGGACCTTCCGCAGCGCGCGCTCCACGCGCGCGGACTCTCACAGGCATGCCGGGCATGACCGAGCGGCGGGGATGCACTAGAGTTATCTCGACATCGAGATAACTGCTTACGGCGCACCGCAGCCGCCCACCCGGTAAGGGTTACCTAACTAAGCCTTACCTTAGCGGATCGGCGAGGAGTCGTGGCGGCAGCATGGCGGTAATACGCGCACATTGATGAAGGAGACTGTCGTGTCGGCGAACAGCTTCGACGCCCGCAGCACGCTGCGCGTGGGCGACGAGTCGTACGAGATCTTCAAGCTGGACAAGGTCGAGGGCTCCGCGCGCCTCCCTTACAGCCTGAAGGTCCTCCTGGAGAACCTCCTCCGCACCGAGGACGGCGCGAACATCACCGCCGACCACATCCGAGCCCTCGGCGGCTGGGACTCGCAGGCCCAGCCGAGCCAGGAGATCCAGTTCACGCCCGCCCGCGTGATCATGCAGGACTTCACCGGCGTTCCCTGTGTCGTCGACCTCGCCACCATGCGTGAGGCCGTCAAGGAGCTCGGCGGCGACCCGGCGAAGGTCAACCCGCTCTCCCCGGCCGAGCTGGTCATCGACCACTCGGTCATCGCCGACAAGTTCGGCACGAAGGACGCCTTCGGCCAGAACGTCGAGCTGGAGTACGGCCGCAACAAGGAGCGCTACCAGTTCCTGCGCTGGGGCCAGACCGCCTTCGACGACTTCAAGGTCGTCCCGCCCGGCACCGGCATCGTCCACCAGGTGAACATCGAGCACCTGGCCCGTACGGTCATGGTCCGTAACGGCCAGGCGTACCCCGACACCCTCGTCGGCACCGACTCGCACACCACCATGGTCAACGGCCTCGGCGTGCTCGGCTGGGGCGTCGGCGGCATCGAGGCCGAGGCCGCCATGCTCGGCCAGCCGGTCTCCATGCTGATCCCGCGCGTCGTCGGCTTCAAGCTGACCGGCGAGCTGCCGGCCGGCACCACCGCCACGGACCTCGTCCTCACGATCACCGAGATGCTGCGCAAGCACGGCGTCGTCGGCAAGTTCGTCGAGTTCTACGGTGAGGGTGTCGCCGCCACCTCCCTCGCCAACCGCGCCACCATCGGCAACATGTCGCCGGAGTTCGGCTCCACCGCCGCGATCTTCCCGATCGACGGCGAGACCCTGAACTACCTGAAGCTCACCGGCCGTTCCGAGCAGCAGGTCGCGCTGGTCGAGGCGTACGCCAAGGAGCAGGGCCTCTGGCTGGACCCGTCCGCCGAGCCCGACTTCTCGGAGAAGCTGGAGCTCGACCTCTCCACGGTCGTCCCCTCCATCGCCGGCCCGAAGCGCCCGCAGGACCGCATCGTCCTCGCGAACGCCGCCACGCAGTTCGCCCAGGACGTCCGCAACTACGTCGACGAGGTGGACGAGGCGGGCAAGGAGTCCTTCCCGGCCTCCGACGCCCCGGCGAACCACCCCGACGGCGCCCCGTCGAAGCCGGTCACCGTGACCGCCCCCGACGGCACGACGTACGAGATCGACCACGGCGCGGTCACCGTCGCCGCGATCACCTCCTGCACCAACACCTCGAACCCGTACGTGATGGTCGCCGCCGCGCTCGTCGCGAAGAAGGCCGTCGAGAAGGGCCTGACCCGCAAGCCGTGGGTCAAGACCACCCTCGCCCCGGGCTCGAAGGTCGTCACCGACTACTTCGACAAGGCGGGCCTGACCCCGTACCTCGACAAGGTCGGCTTCAACCTCGTCGGCTACGGCTGCACCACCTGCATCGGCAACTCCGGCCCGCTGCCGGAGGAGGTCTCCAAGGCCGTCAACGAGCACGACCTCGCGGTCACCTCGGTCCTCTCCGGCAACCGGAACTTCGAGGGCCGTATCAACCCCGACGTCAAGATGAACTACCTGGCGTCCCCGCCGCTGGTCGTCGCGTACGCCCTCGCGGGTTCGATGAAGGTCGACATCACGAAGGACGCGCTCGGCATCGACACCGAGGGCAACCCGGTCTTCCTGAAGGACATCTGGCCCTCCGAGGCCGAGGTGAACGACGTCGTCGCCAACGCCATCGGCGAGGACATGTTCAACAAGTCCTACCAGGACGTCTTCGCGGGCGACGCCCAGTGGCAGGCGCTGCCGATCCCGACCGGCAACACCTTCGAGTGGGACACCGAGTCCACCTACGTCCGCAAGCCCCCGTACTTCGAGGGCATGACGATGGAGACCACCCCGGTCACCGACATCGTCGGCGCGCGCGTCCTCGCCAAGCTGGGCGACTCGGTCACCACCGACCACATCTCCCCGGCCGGCGCCATCAAGGCCGACACCCCGGCGGGCCAGTACCTGACGGAGCACGGCGTCGAGCGCCGCGACTTCAACTCGTACGGCTCCCGCCGAGGCAACCACGAGGTCATGATCCGCGGCACGTTCGCCAACATCCGCCTGCGCAACCAGATCGCGCCGGGCACGGAGGGCGGCTTCACCCGCGACTTCACGAAGGACGGCGCCCCCGTCTCCTTCATCTACGACGCCTCGCGCAACTACATCGAGCAGGGCACCCCGCTCGCGATCCTGGCGGGCAAGGAGTACGGCTCCGGCTCGTCCCGCGACTGGGCCGCCAAGGGCACCGCGCTGCTCGGCGTCAAGGCCGTCATCGCCGAGTCGTACGAGCGCATCCACCGCTCGAACCTCATCGGCATGGGCGTCCTCCCGCTCCAGTTCCCGGAGGGCGCCTCGGCGGCCTCCCTCGGCCTGACCGGCGAGGAGACCTTCTCCTTCACCGGTGTCGAGGAGCTGAACAACGGCACGACCCCGCGCACGGTCAAGGTCACGACGGACACGGGCGTCGAGTTCGACGCGGTCGTCCGCATCGACACCCCCGGCGAGGCGGACTACTACCGCAACGGCGGCATCATGCAGTACGTCCTCCGCAACCTGATCCGCGGCTGACGCACCGGCTGACACACGAAGCGGGCCCCGCTCCTCGAAGGAGGAGCGGGGCCCGTTCGTTCTCTCACGACCGCGCCGCGAGGGCGCGAGGCGTCGGGGACGCCGGGGCCGTCAGAAGATCAGGCGGTAGGTGTTCCAGCCGGTGCCGATCTTCGTACGCGGCTTGAACGCCGGGGACGTGACGCCCGTGCCCGGGTACAGGTACAGGTTGCCCGCGGAGTCGCGGGCGATCAGGTCGGTCACACCGTCGTAGTCGACGTCGCCGCTGGAGACGAAGGTGGGCAGGCTGTTCCAGCCGGAGCCCGCCTTGTAGCGGTTGCCGAACGGCTTGCTGTAGTTGCCCGTGCCCGGGTACACCCACAGGTTGCCCGACTTGTCGCGGGCGACCACGTCGTTCTTGCCGTCGTTGTTCAGATCGCCCTTGCCGGTGATCTGGTTCATCGCGCCCCAGCCGGTGCCGACCTTGACGCGCGGGGCGAACCTGCCGTTGCCGTACCCGAGGTACAGGTACAGGTTGCCGGCGCCGTCCCGGGCGAGCACGTCCGCGGCGACCGCGCCACCGAGGTCGCCCACGGAGACGACCTTGTCGAAGACACCCCAGCCCGCGCCGAGGTCGATGGTGGTCCCACCCCAGGGGGTGTAGTGCAGCCGGCCGCCCGTGACGCCCCAGGCGCCGTCGGTCTCGCCGTCGCCGTTCTGGTCGGCCATGGTGAAGTGGTTCGTGTACTTCCAGCCGCTGCCCACGTACTGGCGGTCGCCGAAGCCACCCTCGCCGTTGGGCATGTAGGCGTACATGAAGCCGTCGCGGTCCACGCCGCGCAGCTCGCCGTCGGCGACGGCGGACGCGCCCTGGGTGGCGAAGGTGCCCGCCGCCGGGGCCTTGGCGTCGGTCGCCGCGACCGCGGTGCGCGGCTGCGGCTGGTCGGCCGCGACCGCGGCCGTGGTGGTGGACACCAGCGCGGCGGTTATCGCCGCGACGGTGACACGGGACAGCATCCCCGTGGTGTTCAGGCCAGACATCTTGGCCACGTAGTTCTCCCTCTGTAGTCGCAAGAAATGGTCCGCCGCGCCCGGCGGGGCGGCGGACCACTCATGTTCCTTGATCTTTGCACAGAAAATTCACCTGCCAACTGGTTTGTGACAGAGCTGTTTCGGAAAGCTTTTCCGGCTCTTCATGCAAAAGGCCCCGCTCCTCCGAGGAGGAGCGGGGCCGTTCGTCCGATCGTCGCGCGCGCCGGCCGGGATCAGAACATGAAGCGGTACGTGTTCCAGCCGCCGGTGCCGATCAGCGCCCTGGGCTTGAACGGGGCGGCGGCGTTGCCGGTGCCGGAGTAGCGGTAGAGCTTGCCCGCCGTGTCCCGCGCGACCAGGTCGGCGAGGCCGTCGAAGTCCAGGTCGCTGACGCCGACGAGGCTGTTGAACAGGTTCCAGCCGCCACCGATCTTGGCGCGGCCCGCGAACGGGGCCTTGTAGTCGCCCGTGCCCTTGTACAGGTACAGCACACCGGAGCCGTCGCGGGCGACGATGTCGGCCTTGCCGTCACCGCTCAGGTCGCCGACCCCGGCGATCTGGGAGTACTGGCCCCAGCCGCCGCCGACCAGGATGCGGTTGGTCAGCTTGCCGTCGCCGTAACCGAGGTAGAGGTAGAGCTTGCCGGACGCGTCGCGGCCGAGCATGTCCGGGGCGTCGGCGCCACCGAGGTTGCCCGGGACCAGGACCTTGTTGTAGATGTTCCAGCCCTTGCCGACGGTGATGCCGCTGTCCTCGACGTCGCCGTCGGCGTAGACGAGGGTGCCGTCGTTGGTCCACGCCCACAGGTCCTCGGCGACACCGTCACCGTCGTTGTCGGCCTGCTGGGCGTTCTTGAAGACGTTCCAGTCGGACGTCTGGAGCTCGCGAGCCTCGTAGCCGCCCGCGGAGTCCGGCGCGTACCAGTACATGTTCGGGCCGGAGACGGCGCCCAGGTAGCGGAAGTCCGCCTCGGCGGCCGACGTGGCCGCGATGCCCGCCTTCTGCGGCGCGAGGGCGCGGGCAGCCGCCGAGACGGCCTTCTCCGCCGGCTTCGGCGCCTCGGCCGCGACCGCGCTCGTGGTCGTGGCGACCAGGGCCGCCGTTATCGCCGCGACCGTGACACGGGACAGGACGCCCGTGGTGTTCAGGCCAGAAGGATTGGCCACGAAAGACTCCAGATCTCTGGGGGAAGAAACGGGTCCGCCGCGCCCTCTCGAGGGCGCGGCGGACCACTCATGCCCATGGATCCTGGCACGGGATCTTCACAGGTCAATTGGCTTGTGACAGAACTGTTTCGGTCGGATGATCATGTTTGCCGGGAGTTAGCGGAGAAGCTCCACTTCCGACAACTTCGCTTCCCCTTCCGTGACCAGACGGTAGGTCGTGTACGCACCCGGTGCCCGGATCGTGAACGCCCTCGTCTGGCGGTCCCACGTGAACGACTCACCCGACCGCTTGTCCAGGTCCGTCCACCTCTGTCCGTCCGTCGAGCCCTGCAGCACCCACCCCGTCGGCGCCGAACCCGCCGCATCCGACGTCAGCGTGTACTGGACTGCGCGCGTCCGCTCCGCCACCGGCAGGACGACCGGCGAGGCCGCATTCACCGTCGCCGACGTCGCCGAGGTGTTGTCGACCAGCGGGCCCGTGCCCGTCGTCGCGTCCGTGCGCGGCGCGGGGGCCGAGCCGACCGGGGTGATCGAGACCGGACCCGCCTCCTTGCCCGTGCCCCAGGCCGACGGCCTCGGGCCCATGTCGAACGTCAGCTTCCCGCCGCGGGCCAGGACGTCGTGGGGGAGTGCCGTGGAGTTCCAGCGCTCGCCGTTGAGCTTCACGCCCTGCACGTACACGTTCTTCGCGCTGTTGCGCGGGGCCTCGACCACGAGCGTGCGGCCGTTGTCCATCCGCAGGGTCACCTTCGTGAAGAGCGGCGAGCCGATCGCGTACTCCCCGCTGCCCATCACCAGCGGGTAGAAGCCCAGCGCGGAGAAGAGGTACCAGGCCGACTGCTCGCCGTTGTCCTCGTCGCCGTGGTAGCCCTGCCCGATCTCGCTGCCGGTGTACAGGCGGGAGAGGACCTCGCGGACCTTCTCCTGCGTCTTCCACGGCTGACCCGCCGCGTTGTACATGTACGGCACGTGGTGCGCGACCTGGTTGGAGTGGCCGTACATGCCCATCCGTACGTCCCGGGCCTCCGTCATCTCGTGGATGACGCTGCCGTACGAGCCGACGAACTCCGGGCTCGCCGTCTCCGGCGTCGAGAAGTACGTGTCCAGCTTCTCGCCCAGGCCCGCTCGGCCGCCGTACAGGTGCGCCAGGCCCCGCGAGTCCTGCGGAGCCGTGAACGCGTAGCCCCAGCCGTTCGTCTCCGTGTAGTCGTGGCCCCAGATCCGCGGGTCGTACTGGTCCGACGGCACCCGCCACGCGCCCTTGAGGTCACGGCCCTGGAAGAAGCCGGCCTTGCCGTCGAAGAGCGAGACATAGCTCTGCGCCCGGGAGAGGAAGTACGCCGCCTCCTCCTGGTACCGCTTCTCGCCCGTCTTCTTGTGCAGCGCCTGCGCCATCTTCGCGATGCCGTAGTCGTTGAGGTACCCCTCCAGGGACCAGGACAGGCCCTCGTGGGTCTCCGTCGACGCGTAGCCGAGGAAGGGCGAGGTCTCCATGCCCTTCCGGCCCACGCCCCGGCTCGGCGGCACGACCGTGGCGTTCTTCAGCGCCGCCTCGTACGCCGCCTTCGCGTCGAAGTCCACGCCCTTCACGAACGCGTCGGCGAACGCCACGTCCGAGGACGTGCCGGTCATCAGGTCCGCGTAGCCGGGGGAGGACCAGCGGGATATCCAGCCGCCGTCCTTGTACTGCTGCACGAAGCCGTCGACCAGCTCGCCCGCCTTCTTCGGAGTGAGGAAGGAGTAGGCCGGCCACGTCGTGCGATACGTGTCCCAGAAGCCGTTGTTGACGTAGACCTTCCCGTCCACCACCTTCGCCCCGGTGTGCGTCGGTGTGTCCTCGCCCGTCATCGGGGAGAACGGGCTCGCGTACTTGTACGTCGACCCCACCTTCTCGAAGCCCGAGTTCGGGTACAGGTACAGGCGGTACAGGCTGGAGTAGAGCGTCGTCAGCTGATCGTGGTTCGCCCCCTCCACCTCCACCCGGCCCAGGATCCTGTCCCACGCGGTCTGCGCCCGGTCCTTCACCTTCTCGAAGCGGCTGCCCGCAGGGAGCTCGTCCGCCAGGTTCGCCTTCGCCTGGTCCACCGAGAGCAGCGAGGTCGCCAGGCGGAGCGTGACCGTGCGGTCCGCGCCCGCGTCGAAGCGGAAGTGGCCCTTCACACCCTGCGCGGCGGAGCCGGTGACCGGCGCGTCGAAGACGCCGTACACGAACATCCGCGTCGCGCCCGTCGACAGACCGCTCTTGACGTCGGAGAAGCCGGAGAAGGAGCTCGTCGCCGGGTCGAGGGTCAGCCCGCCCTGGTCGGTGACGTTGTCGAAGACGACGCTCGCGTCCTCACCCGGATAGGTGAAGCGCATCATCGCCGCGTGGTCCGTCGGGGTCATCTCTGCCTTCAGGCCGTTCTCGAAGGTGACGCCGTAGTGGTGCGGGCGGGCCGTCTCCTTCTCGTGGCGGAAGGCGAGCGCCCGCGCCGTCCGGTCCGTGGGCGGAGCGCCGGCCGCCGCCGAGGGCATCAGCTGGAAGGTCTGCCGGTCACCCATCCAGGGGCTCGGCTCGTGGCTCGCCGCGAAGGCCTGCACCGTCGGCAGGTTGTCCGCGTTGTTGCCGCGCGCGTACTCGTACAGCCAGCTCTGCGAGGCCGCGTTCGTCACCGGCGTCCAGAAGTTGAAGCCATGCGGGACCGCGGTCGCCGGGAACGTGTTGCCGCGCGAGAAGGCGCCGCTGGAGTTCGTGCCCCGGGTGGTCGACGCGTAGTCGGAGAGCCGGGCGAGCCGCTTCTCGGGCGCCTTCGGCTTCAGCGCGATGTCGTCGATCCAGCCCTGGAACTTCGCCGGGCCCTTGGGGGAGTCGTACGCCACCAGGATCCGGTCCACGGTCTTCCCGGCCGCGACCGAGCCGATCCGCGCGGACACCTGGTTCCACTGGTTGACGTAGAGCCGCTTCGCCGCGCCCTGGCCCTGTGGGGAGAGCGCGCCGCCGTGGGAGTCGGTGGCCCGCAGCCCGCTCAGGTGGGTGCCGTCGGTGAACGCCAGGTCCACCGACACGTTCGTGGCCGGGTAGTTGAGGTCCGTCTCCGGCATGGACGGGAAGATCCGGTACGACAGCTCGGTGTCCCGCTCGATCCGGGTGTCCACGTCGAAGATCCGGTTGTACGAGTACGCCCGGCCGGCCGGCTTGTGCGTACCGGCGTAGCGCAGCGCCCGCGTACCGGTGAACCCCGCGTTCGCCTTCGCGGTCGGCGAACCGCCGGGGCCGCGGTCGACATGGCTGCGCATCTCCGGGGGCACGGGGGCCGAGGTGTCCCCGTTCGAGAACTGAACGTCGGCCAGTTGGGTGAGATTCGCGCCGGAGTTCTTCGTGATCTCCAGCCGGTAGTGGGCGTACGCCGTGTCGCCCGCGAAATCGAACGTCCGGGTCTCGAAGCGCTTGGCGAAGCTCTGGCCCGACCGGCTGTCGAGGACTTTCCACTCCTTGCCGTCCGCCGAGCCCTTGAGCGTCCAGTCCTTGGGGTCGCGCTCGGCCGCGTCGTTCGCCGAGGTCAGCGCGTACGTGACCACCTTGACCGGCTCGTCGAGGTCGAACTCCAGCCAGGCGGTGGGCTCGAACACCAGCCACTTCGTGCTGGGCTGGAGATCGACCAGATTCTCCTTGGTCTCGCCCGAGCCCGCGTTCTCGCCGCTGGCCCGCAGTGTCGTCACCTTGTCGGTGACGTTGCCGGGTATTCCACTGGCGAATCCGCCGTCGACCCCCGACGCCCGCGGGGCACCGTCCGAGCCGATGTCGACCGAGTTGCGCCAGGTGGGCTGTGTTTCGTCCGATTCGAAGGAGGTCGTGAACTCCCGGGAAGATGTGTCCGGTTGGCCGGGAAGTGCCTGTGCCACGGAGGGCGCCGAACTCAGTACCAAGGCCGTCGACGCCAGCAGCGCGGCGGCTCTGAGACGGGGGTTCCGGGGCCGGTTCCCGGACCGTGAACGGGTGCGAATTCTGGGATCCATGGAGTGTCGCCGCTCCTGCCACTGGATTTGGACAACGTTGTCATCTGAATGGCGCAGGCTCCAGTAGTGGGGCAAGTGGCAGGTGGTGTCAAGGGTGTTGATAGCAAGTCGAGGGATGAAACGGCACTTATACGCCGTCATAATCCGGGAGGTCTCACTTCGGGAAAGACTGCCGCGCAAACCGGCTTTCGATCTTGCTCAGAAGAAGGGAAGTGGACTATACCTGTCGGCGTCCGGACCGTCGTACCACTCACCCGACGGCACGACGCCTGTACGTGTACGACCCAAGCTGCATACGAATGCGGTGGCGGGGCCCTTCGCCTGTGGCGAGCAGATAACGGGCGACCGGTACACCGCCTGAGTCCTGAATGAAGGCGAGGACTTGAGCATGGGATCCACCTCCGCGCACGACACCTCCGCGCACCACAACGAGGGCCTCGGCCGCCGTGATCTGATCAAGCGCTCCGCCGCCCTCGGTCTGATCTCGGTGCCGACGATGAGCTTCCTCTCCGCCTGTGCCAGTGGCGGTGACGGTGGCGGCGGCGACAAGGTCGAGAAGGGCACCAAGTCCGAGAAGAACCCCCTCGGCGTCAACGGGTCCGCCCCGCTCGACTTCGTCCTCTTCGACGGCGGCTTCGGCCAGCAGTACGCCAAGGACGCGGTCAAGGTCTACGAGGGCACCTACCCGCAGGCCAAGGTCAAGTTCACCGCCACCCAGAAGATCACCACCGAGCTGCAGCCGCGGTTCAACGGCGGCAACCCGCCGGACCTCATCGACAACTCCGGCGCCGAGCAGATGGACATGGGCGTCCTGGTCGGCCAGAAGCAGCTCACCGACCTCACCGCGCTGCTCGACGCCGCCTCGATCGACGACCCGAACAAGAAGGTCCGCGACACCCTGCGTCCGGGCATCGTGGAGATGGGCCAGTTCGACGGGGCCCCGGTCTGGATTCTCTACTACGCGTACACGGTCTACGGCGTCTGGTACTCCCAGAAGCTGCTCGAGTCCCTCGACGCGACGTACCCCGAGACCTGGGACGAGATGCTGGCCGTCTGCGAGAAGGCCAAGAAGAAGGGCATCGCCGGCTGGACGTACGCCGGCAAGCACCCGTACTACGTCCCCTTCTCGCTCTACCCGATGATCGGCAAGGTCGGCGGCCGCGAGGTCCTCGACGCGATCGACAACCTGGAGCCGAAGGCCTGGGAGCACCCCGCCGTCAAGGCCTGTTTCGAGGCGTACTACGAGCTCCAGCGCAAGGGCTACATCCTCCAGGGCACCCCGGGCCTCGACCACATCCAGTCGCAGACCGCCTGGACCGAGGGCAAGGCGCTCTTCATCCCGAACGGCTCCTGGGTGGAGAACGAGGCGGCGAAGACCATGCCGGCCGACTTCAACCTGGCCGTCTCCGCCCCGACCGGCATCGACTCCTCCGACAAGATGCCCTTCGGCACCATCTGGGCCTCCGGCGGTGAGCCCTTCATCGTCCCGGCCAAGGCGAAGAACGCCGAGGGCGGCATGGAGCAGCTGCGCATCATGCTCAGCGAGGCCTCCTCGAAGAACTTCACCAAGTCCGTGAAGTCGCTGACCGCCTTCAACGGCGGCACCGACGGCATCGAGCTGACCCCGGGTCTGAAGTCCGGTGTCGCGGCCCTCGACAAGGCCGGCCAGAACGTCGTCAACCCGCGTCTGCAGGACTGGTACGTGGCGCTGCAGAAGGAGAAGATCGGTGTCGCCGGACTCGGCGAGATGATGGCCGGCCGGGCGACCCCGGCCGAGACGATCAAGAAGATCCAGAAGTTCGCCGACGAGGCGGCCAAGGACACCTCCATCAAGCACTACAAGCACCAGTGAGCTGTGCCGGGGCCCCTTCCCGCCGACCGGGAGCGGGCCCCGGCTCCTTGCGTACGGCACGCACGCCACGCACGGCACCAGCGGCTATTCCGCGGGAAGATCGGGGTCGGTAGGAATGCAACACGGCAAGTACCGTTTCATCGTGGGATTCCTGGCGATCCCCCTGGCCATGTACGCGTTGTTCGTCATCTGGCCCTTCATCCAGTCCATCTACTACTCGTTCACGGACTGGAGCGGTCTCAGCCCCGAATTCCGGATGGTCGGGTTCGACAACTACAGCCGCATGCTCGACGACGAGGTGTTCTGGAAATCGCTCCAGCACAGCCTGACCTTCGCCGTCGTCCTGCCGCTGGTCACCGTCGGCCTGGCGCTGTTCTTCGCGTTCATGCTCAATGTCGGTGGTCGGCGCCGTAAGGGAGCGGCCGTCGCCGGTGTGCGCGGCTCCTCCTTCTACAAGATCGTGTACTTCTTCCCGCAGGTGCTGTCGATCGCGATCGTCGCGCTGCTCTTCCAGTTCGCGTACAACCCGAACAGCGGAGCCATCAACTCCGTTCTCAAGGGAGTCGGCCTCGGCAGCATTCAGCCCGACTGGCTCGGCGACCCGAACCTGGCCCTCATCTGTGTGATGGTCGTCCTCGTCTGGTCCACGGTCGGCTTCTTCGTCGTCCTCTTCTCGGCGGGCATGGCCTCCATCCCCAAGGACTTCTACGAGGCGGCGCTGCTCGACGGCGCCAACCGGTTCACCACGTTCTTCAAGATCACTCTGCCGCTGCTCTGGGACACCGTGCAGTCCGGCTGGATCTACATGGGCATCCTGGCGCTCGGCGCCGAGTCCTTCGCCGTCGTCCAGATCATGACGGTCGGCCCCAACGGCGGCGGTCCGGACTACTCCACCATCGTGATGCCGCTGTACGTGTACCAGAAGGCCTTCCGCGACGGTCAGGCCGCCTACGCGACCACCATCGGCGTCGCGCTGCTCGTCGTCACGCTGCTCTTCGCGGCGGTCGTCATGCGGCTCGGCCGGCGCGAGCGGCTGGAGTACTGATGCCGCGTACGCAACTCATGCTGTGTCTTCCCGGTGGACAGGCCCCGGATCCCCAGCAGGCAAGCAGCTCGGTCGCGGTGGCCGGCACGACAGCACGAGGTGACCTCCGGTGAAAGCCATCGACACCCCTCCCGCCGGCGCGGCGCTGCCCGAGCCGCCCGAGCCCGACGTCACGAAGGTGAGCGCGCCCTCCGTTCCCCGCAAGGAGAGCAAGAGCGAGGGCGCCACCCTCAACGTCTTCTCGCACGGCATCCTGATCATCTGGGCGATCATGGTGGTCATGCCGCTGCTGTGGGCGGTCATGACCTCGTTCAAGACCGACCGGGCGATCTTCACCTCGCCCTGGGCGCTGCCGGACAAGCTGCACTTCGAGAACTGGTCGCGCGCCTGGACCGAGGCGCACATGAGCGACTACTTCCTGAACACCATCCTGGTGGTCGGCGGCTCGCTGATCGGCACGCTGCTCTTCGGCTCGATGGCGGCCTATGTGCTGGCCCGCTTCGACTTCCCGGGCAACCGCTTCATCTACTTCCTCTTCATCGGCGGGATGAGCTTCCCGATCATCCTGGCGCTCGTACCGCTGTTCTACGTGCTCCAGAACATGGCCCTGCTCAACACGCTGCACGGCCTGATCCTGGTCTACATCGCGTACTCGCTGCCGTTCACGGTCTTCTTCCTCACGGCCTTCTTCCGCACCCTGCCGACCTCGGTGGCGGAAGCGGCCTTCATGGACGGCGCCTCGCACACCCGGACCTTCTTCCAGGTGATGCTGCCGATGGCCAAGCCCGGCCTGATCAGCGTGGGCATCTTCAACTTCCTGGGCCAGTGGAACCAGTACCTGCTGCCCACCGTGCTCAACACGGAGCAGGACAAGAAGGTGCTCTCCCAGGGCCTGGTCCAGCTCGCCGTCAGCCAGGGCTACAAGGGCGACTGGTCCGGCCTCTTCGCCGGCCTGGTGATGGCGATGCTGCCGGTGCTCGCCGCGTACATCATCTTCCAGCGCCAGGTGGTCGCCGGACTGACGGCGGGCGCGGTGAAGTAACCGTCACAGACATCCGCGGCGAAGGGCGGCCCCCGTACAAGGGGGCCGCCCTTCGCCACGTACAGCAGCCGTCGGGGCTGTCACGAGTCACGATTTCGTCACGGGGAGTGAGCGAATTCGGGCTCATTCGAGCCTCACCTTGCTCAAGGTCTTGCTCAAGGTCTTGACGGGAGACAAGCCCAAAGGCTCAGCTTAGAGTTCACAAGTTGGAGAACAAGCTGGGGTCTCACAGGCGCGTCCCCGGCCGGGGCGGTGATCACACCGTCCGTCGCAGGCGGGAGTGGATGAGTCGATGGAGACTCCGGGGTCGCAGACATCTCTGCACAGGGCCAACCTCGAGCGGGTGGTCCGTGCGGTCCGCATGGCGGGCTCGCTCACCCAGGCGGAGATCGCCCGGGCGACCGGCCTGTCCGCCGCCACGGTCTCCAACATCGTGCGAGAGCTGAAGGACGGCGGCACCGTCGACGTCACCCCCACCTCCGCGGGCGGCCGTCGGGCGCGCAGCGTCTCGCTCTCGGGGGACGCCGGCATCGTCATCGGCGTCGACTTCGGCCACACCCATCTGCGGGTCGCCGTGGGCAACCTCGCCCACCAGGTGCTCGCCGAGGAGTCCGAGCCGCTGGACGTGGACGCCTCCTCCGCTGAGGGGTTCGACCGGGCGGAACAGCTGGTCATGCGGCTCATCGGGGCCACCGGCATCGGCCGCGACAAGGTCGTCGGCGTCGGCCTCGGCGTACCGGGCCCGATCGACGTCTCCTCCGGCACGCTCGGCTCGACCTCGATCCTTCCGGGCTGGTCCGGCATCAACCCCGCCGACGAGCTCTCGGGCCGGCTCGGCGTGCCCGTGTACGTCGACAACGACGCCAACCTCGGCGCGCTGGGAGAGCTCGTGTGGGGCAGCGGCCGGGGGGTGAAGGACCTGGCCTACATCAAGGTCGCCAGCGGCGTGGGGGCCGGTCTCGTCATCGACGGGCGGGTCTACCGGGGCCCCGGCGGCACGGCGGGCGAGATCGGGCACATCACCCTCGACGAGTCGGGCCCGGTCTGCCGCTGCGGCAACCGCGGCTGCCTGGAGACCTTCACGGCCGCCCGCTACGTCCTGCCCCTGCTCCAGCCCGGCCACGGCCCCGATCTGACGATGGAACGGGTCGTCCAGCTGGCCCGTGAGGGCGACCCGGGCTGCCGGCGCGTCATCGCCGACGTCGGCCGCCACATCGGCAGCGGCGTCGCGAACCTCTGCAACCTGCTCAACCCCAGCCGGGTCGTCCTCGGCGGCGACCTGGCCGAGGCCGGTGAGCTGGTCCTGGCGCCCATCCGCGACTCCGTCTCGCGGTACGCGATCCCCAGCGCCGCCCGGCAGTTGTCGCTCGCTCCAGGGGCCCTCGGCGGCCGCGCGGAGGTGCTCGGCGCGCTGGCTCTCGTACTGAGCGAAATGGGCGATTCGACCCTGCTTGAGAGCGCCCTGCCCGGCGCCGCGCAGACCTCCGCGCCTGCCTTCACTTAGATAACGAATGGCACCGTTGCCATCTCGTTAAGGATTTACTTCTTGACGATGTCCCCGCGGCCGAGTTGACTTCCAGCCACCTCGGCCGCAACGTCGCGGCCTCGTCAGGGAGGCAACCCCACATGAACGCATTGACGCGTCGCGTCGTCATAGGCACGGCCGCGGTTTCCATGGCCCTCTCCGTCGCCGCCTGTGGCAAGGCGGGCGACAGCGACTCGGGTAACGGGAGCGGCGGCGACAGCAAGACCATCGGTCTGCTGCTGCCGGAGAACAAGACCACGCGTTACGAGACCTTCGACCGCCCGATCATCGAGGCGAAGATCAAGGCTCTCTGCTCGGACTGCGAGGTCAAGTACAACAACGCCGCGCAGGACACCGAGACGCAGAAGAAGCAGTTCGACGCGCTGGTCACGCAGGGCGTGAAGGTCATCATCCTGGACTCGGTCGACTACAAGGCCACCAAGTCCTGGGTCCAGCAGGCGGAGAAGAAGGGCGTCAAGGTCGTCGCGTACGACCGGCTGGCCGAGGGCCCGATCTCCGCCTACGTCTCCTACGACAACGAGAAGATCGGCCGCCTCCAGGGCGAGGGCCTCGTGAAGGCGCTCGGCGACAAGGCCAAGGACGCCAACGTTGTCATGATCAACGGCTCGCCGACCGACCCGAACGCGCCGCTCTTCAAGAAGGGCGCGCACAGCGTCCTCGACACGGCCGTCAAGAAGGTCGTCTACGAGCAGGACATCCCGGACTGGTCCCCGGACGAGGCCAACAAGAAGATGGGTGCCGCCATCGACTCGCTGGGCAAGGACGGCTTCCAGGGCGTCTACTCGGCCAACGACGGCATGGCCGGCGGCATCATCACCGCCCTCTCCAAGCAGGGCATCAAGGTCCCGGTCGGCGGCCAGGACGCCGAGCTCGCCGGTCTCCAGCGGATCCTGAAGGACGAGCAGGCCTTCACGATCTACAAGCAGATCAAGCCGGAGGCCGAGACCACCGCCGAGATCGCCGTCCGCCTCCTCAAGGGCGAGAAGATCGACGACCTCGTTCCCACCAAGGTCACCAGCCTGACCGGTGAGTTCAAGGACATCCCGGCGAAGCTGTACGACGCCCAGGTCGTCACCAAGACCGACATCGCCGGCACGATCATCAAGGACGGCGTCTACAAGGCGGCCGACATCTGCACCGCCGAGTACAAGGCGGCCTGCGAGGCGGCGGGCATCAAGTAACCCCCGCTGCCGGCACGGCCGTTCGAACGCTCAGAGGACCCGTGGAGGGCCCGCAGGGATCCGCACAGGACCTGCGGAGCCCCCACCGACCTCCTCCGAACGGCCTCCCGGTCCGGTCCGGCGCCCCGCCCCGTTCCACGCCCCGCAAGCGGGGGCGGGGCGCCGGACTCCTCTCACAGCCCCCTCAGTGCTCTTCGCACCACCATCCCCGCCGGTCAGGCGGCGAAGGAGATGATTCACGTGTCCGCTACGCCCGTGCTGGCGTTGCGCGGAGTCTCCAAGCGGTTCGGCGCCGTCCAGGTGCTCACCGACGTAGAACTGGAGATCCACGCCGGTGAGGTCGTCGCCCTGGTCGGCGACAACGGCGCCGGCAAGTCGACTCTCGTCAAGACGATCTCGGGTGTCCACCCGATCGACGAGGGCGTCATCGAGTGGGACGGCCGCCCCGTCCAGATCACCAAGCCCCACGACGCCCAGAACCTCGGAGTCGCCACCGTCTACCAGGACCTGGCGCTCTGCGACAACCTCGATGTCGTCGCCAACCTCTTCCTCGGCAGCGAGCTGAGCTCCGGCTCCGTCCTCGACGAGATCGCCATGGAGAAGCGCGCCAAGGAGCTCCTGGACACCCTGTCCATCCGGATTCCGTCGGTCCGCATCCCCGTCGCCGCCCTCTCCGGCGGTCAGCGGCAGGTCGTGGCCATCGCCCGCGCCCTGATCGGCGACCCGAAGATCGTCATCCTGGACGAGCCCACCGCCGCCCTCGGCGTCGAGCAGACCGCACAGGTGCTCGACCTCGTGGAGCGGCTGCGCGAGCGCGGCCACGGAGTCATCCTCATCAGCCACAACATGGCCGACGTCCGCGCCGTCGCGGACAAGGTCGCGGTGCTCCGCCTGGGCCGCAACAACGGTGTCTTCGACGTGCAGGACACCACCCACGAGACGATCATCGCCGCCATCACCGGTGCCACGGACAACGCCGTGACCCGTCGGCAGGCCCGGACGGCCTCGGCCACGGCCACGAAGGAGGACGCGAAGTGAGCGACCTCGCCAAGACCCCCGAGACGCCCGAGACCGAGGCGGCTGTGCCGGCCCAGGCCACCGCCCCCGAGGGCTCCGCCGCCCCGATCCCCGCCGTCGACCCGCGTCTGCTGGTCCGCGAGGAGGGCCTCAAGGGCTACTGGACCGAGTTCAGCCGCAAGATCCGCGGCGGCGAGCTCGGCTCCCTGCCCGTCGTCCTCGGCCTGATCGTCATCGCGATCGTCTTCCAGGTCCAGAACAGCAACTTCCTCTCCGCGAGCTCCGTCGCCAACATCGCGGTCTACTCCTCCGGCCTCGGCATCATGGCCGTCGGCATCGTCTTCGTCCTCATCCTGGGCGAGATCGACCTGTCGATGGGCTCGGTCGCGGGCGTCGGTGCCGCCGTCTGGGCGGTGCTCCAGGTCACCAACGGCGTGAACGACCTGCTCGCCGTCGTCATCGCCGTCGCCTCCGGCCTCCTCATCGGCCTGCTGCACGGCTTCTTCTTCGCCAAGATCGGCGTCCCGGCCTTCGTGGTCACCCTCGCCGGCTTCCTCGGCTGGAGCGGCCTGCAGATCTGGCTGATGGGCAAGGAGGGCTCGATCAACGCGCCCTCCGGCTCGATCGTGGAGAACCTGACGGCGTACTACTTCGAGGACAAGGCCGCCGCGTACGGCCTGGCCCTCGTGGCGGTCCTCGCCTACGCGGGCTCGCTGCTGCTCGACGCCAAGCGCCGCAAGTCCGCCGCACTGCCGTCCCGGCCGGTCAGCGAGATCGTGCTGCGCACCGCCGTCGTCGCGGTCCTCTGCTTCGTCGTCGCCTACGTCCTGAACGAGCCCGAGGGCGCCCGCGGTCTGCCGCTCGCCCTGGTCCTCTTCCTGGCCGTCCTGGTGATCGCCGACTTCGTCGCCCGCCGCACCCTGTTCGGCCGCAAGGTCTTCGCGGTCGGCGGCAGCGCCGAGGCCGCCCGCCGCGCCGGCATCAACGTCGACCGGATCCGGATCATCGTCTTCGGCCTCTCCGGCATGCTCGCCGCCTTCGGCGGTCTCTTCGTGGCCAGCCTCTCGGGCGGCGCCACCAAGAGCCTCGGCAGCGGCAACACCCTGATGCTGGTCATCGCGGCGGCCGTCATCGGCGGCACCAGCCTCTTCGGCGGCCGCGGCAAGGTCTGGTCGGCACTCCTGGGCATGATCGTGATCCAGTCGATCCAGCAGGGCCTGAACATGATCGGCATGGCCAACGAGATCCAGTACATGATCACCGGCGCGGTGCTCCTCGCCGCCGTCGTGATCGACTCGGTCTCGCGCCGTACGCAGAAGACCGCGGGCCGCGCATAGCCTCGTCCGTGGGCAAGCCCACAGTGTCCGGCGCCGGAGAACCGGTGCCGGGCACTGCTGCGTCTGGCCCTGTGTACCGCCCGTACGCTCAGCGGTGTGTCGGCCACACGTGTGACGCGCACCCCGCCGCCCGCGACCCAAGGTCGGGGGCGGAACATTAGACTCGACAAATCGGCAAGCTCGACCAGCTCAATGGCAAGGAGGCACGGGTGGCATTGCTGACCCGTATCAGGGGACCGCGCGATCTGGACCGGCTCTCCCCGGAACAGCTGGAACAGCTGGCCGAAGAGATCAGGACGTTTCTCGTGGACGCCGTCTCCAAGACCGGCGGTCACCTGGGGCCCAACCTCGGCGTGGTCGAACTGACCATCGCCCTGCACCGCGTCTTCGACTCCCCGAAGGACAAGGTCCTCTTCGACACCGGCCACCAGAGCTACGTCCACAAGCTCCTCACCGGCCGCCAGGACTTCTCGAAGCTGAAGATGAAGGGCGGCCTCTCCGGCTACCCCTCGCAGGCCGAGTCCGAGCACGACATCATCGAGAACTCGCACGCCTCCACGGTCCTCGGCTGGGCGGACGGCCTGGCCAAGGCCAACGAGGTCCTGAAGAAGGACGACCACGTCGTCGCCGTCATCGGCGACGGAGCCCTCACGGGCGGCATGGCCTGGGAGGCGCTGAACAACATCGCCGCCGCCAAGGACCGCCCGCTGGTCATCGTCGTCAACGACAACGAGCGCTCCTACGCGCCGACGATCGGCGGCCTCGCCAACCACCTGGCCACGCTCCGTACCACCGACGGCTACGAGCGCTTCCTCGCCCGCGGCAAGGACATCCTGGAGCGCACCCCCGTCGTCGGGAAGCCGCTCTACGAGACCCTGCACGGCGCCAAGAAGGGCCTGAAGGACTTCATCGCCCCGCAGGGCATGTTCGAGGACCTGGGCCTGAAGTACGTCGGCCCCATCGACGGCCACGACATCGAGGCCCTGGAGTCCGCCCTGACGCGCGCCAAGCGCTTCGGCGGCCCGGTGATCGTCCACTGCCTCACCGAGAAGGGCCGCGGCTACCAGCCGGCCCTCCAGGACGAGGCCGACCGCTTCCACGCCGTCGGCAAGATCCACCCCGACACCGGCCTGCCGATCGCCTCCTCCGGCGCCGACTGGACCGGCGTCTTCGCCCAGGAGATGGTCGAGCTCGGCAAGGAGCGCGAGGACATCGTCGCGATCACCGCGGCCATGCTCCAGCCCGTCGGCCTCGACAAGTTCGCCAAGGCCTTCCCCGAGCGGGTGTACGACGTCGGCATCGCCGAGCAGCACGGCGCGGTCTCCGCGGCCGGCCTCGCCACCGGCGGTCTCCACCCCGTCTTCGCGGTCTACGCGACCTTCCTGAACCGCGCCTTCGACCAGGTCCTCATGGACGTGGCCCTGCACAAGTGCGGCGTCACGTTCGTCCTGGACCGGGCCGGTGTCACCGGCACCGACGGCGCCTCCCACAACGGCATGTGGGACATGTCGATCCTCCAGGTCGTCCCCGGCCTGCGGCTCGCCGCCCCGCGCGACGCCGACCAGGTCCGCGCCCAGCTGCGCGAGGCCGTCGAGGTCACCGACGCCCCGACCGTCGTCCGCTTCTCCAAGGGCGCCGTCGGCCCCGCCGTACCGGCCCTGCGCCGCATCGGCGGCATGGACGTCCTCCGCGAGCCCGGCACGGACCGGCCGGACGTGCTCCTGGTCTCCGTCGGCGCGCTCGCGCCGATGTGCCTGGACATCGCCGACCTGCTCGACAAGCAGGGCATCTCCACGACCGTCGTCGACCCCCGCTGGGTCAAGCCGGTCGACGAGGCTCTCGCGCCCCTCGCCGACCAGCACCGGGTCGTCGTCACCGTCGAGGACAACAGCCGCGTCGGCGGCGTCGGCTCGGCCGTCGCGCAGGCGCTGCGCGACGCCGGCGTGGACGTACCGCTGCGCGACTTCGGCATCCCGCCGCGCTTCCTGGACCACGCCTCGCGCGCCGAGGTGATGGCCGAGATCGGTCTGACCGCCCCGGACATCGCCCGTCAGGTCACCGGCCTCGTCTCGCGTCTGGACGGGCTCACCGAGGACAGCAAGACCGTGGAGCCCGCGCGCGACTGACCGGAGGTCACACCGCGTCACCATTGGGCCGGTCGGAGCACCCCACGGGGTGACCGACCGGCCCATTCGTGTGAATCGTGTTCGCTCGACGGGCGCCACCCCTTTCGTGTCTCGATCATGGGGTTCTGGGACCGACGGCACGGAGGTACGACGGTGAGTACGGACCAGCAACCGCCACAGGCGCGTTCCGGGATGTTCCGGACGAAAACGGTCGAACAGTCGATCCGTGACACGGAGGAACCGGAGCACGCGCTCCGGAAGTCCCTCTCCGCCTGGGACCTCACGGTCTTCGGCGTCGGCGTGATCATCGGCACCGGCATCTTCGTCCTCACCGGCAAGGTGGCCAAGGAGAACGCGGGGCCTGCCACCGCGCTGGCGTTCATCGCCGCCGGCATCGTGTGCGCGCTCGCGGCGCTCTGCTACGCCGAGTTCGCCTCCACCGTCCCGGTGGCCGGATCGGCGTACACCTTCGCGTACGCCTCGATCGGCGAACTGCCGGCCTGGATCATCGGCTGGGACCTCGTCCTGGAGTTCGCGCTCGGCACGGCCGTGGTCGCCGTCGGCTGGTCCGGCTACGTCCGCTCGCTGATGGACAACGTCGACTGGCATCTACCAGCGGCGCTCGAAGGCCCGGACGCCCCGGGCGGGACGTTCGACATCCTCGCCTTCCTGCTGGTCCTGGTCCTCACGGTGATCCTGGTCCTCGGCATGAAGCTCTCCGCCCGGATCACCGCGCTCGTCGTGGCCATCAAGGTCACCGTCGTCATGATCGTGATCGTCGCCGGCCTGTTCTTCATCGTCGGCGACAACTACGACCCGTTCATTCCCCCCGCGATCACCCCGGAGGGCGGCGGCTCCGCCTGGGACGCCCCATTGGTCCAGACGATCTTCGGGTACGAGCCGACCAACTTCGGCGTCATGGGCATCTTCACCGCCGCCTCCGTCGTCTTCTTCGCCTTCATCGGCTTCGACGTGGTCGCCACCGCCGCCGAGGAGACCAAGCTCCCGCAGCGCGACATGCCCCGCGGCATCCTGGGCTCGCTGCTGATCTGCACCGTGCTGTACGTCGCCGTGGCGCTCGTCGTGACCGGCATGCAGCACTACAGCGAACTCTCCGTGAGCGCCCCGCTCGCCGACGCCTTCAAGGCCGTCGGGCACCCGTTCTACGCCGGTGTGATCAGCTTCGGTGCCGCGGTCGGCCTCACCACCGTCTGCCTCATCCTGCTGCTCGGCCAGACCCGGGTGTTCTTCGCGATGAGCCGCGACGGGCTGCTGCCCCGCTTCTTCTCCATCACCCACCCGCGCTTCCGGACGCCCTACCGGCCGACCATCCTGCTCGGCGTGATCATCGCGATCGTGGCCGGCTTCACCAGCATCAACGAGCTCGCGACGCTGGTGAACATCGGAACGCTCTTCGCCTTCGTCGTCGTGGCCGCCGGTGTGATCGTGCTCCGCCGCACCCGCCCCGACCTGCACCGCTCCTTCCGAACGCCGTGGGTGCCCGCGCTCCCGATCATCTCGATCGCCGCGTCGGTGTGGCTGATGCTGAACCTGCCCGGCGAGACCTGGTTCCGCTTCGCCGTCTGGATGGTGATCGGCGTCGTCGTCTACTTCCTCTACGGCCGCTCCCACAGCCGCCTGGGCAAGCAGGGCCAGGACGCGCAGTACTAGGGAGTGTCCGGAACGTATGGTCGTCCGCCCGAAGGGCGTCGCGAGCCAGGCCAGAGTTTCCGGACACGACCTGGAGCCGTACGGAGCTACTGGAGGACCGCACGCGGGCCCACGCACCGGGCCCCATGCTCGTCCACCCGCCGCCGCAGTTCACGGTCGGCCGTGACCACCAGGCACGGCCGACCGGCCGCGTTCCGGGCCAGCTCCACGATGAGGTCGTCGCCGCTGCCGGGCGCCTCCTCGACCCGTACGCCCGGCACGGACTCCACGCCCCGGGCCCGGCCCTCCACGACAAGCACGATCTCGAAGGGGCCGCCCTCGGGCCCGCCCCCGGCCGCGAGCCGGTCGCGCAGCCGCTCGGCGGCCCCACGACGGTCCCGCCACCACCCGTCGGGCACCGAGCCCACCACGTTGGCGCCGTCGACGATCAGCAGAGGCAGC
Organism: Streptomyces sp. NPDC026092; assembly: GCF_040638605.1. Classification (NCBI taxonomy): domain Bacteria; kingdom Bacillati; phylum Actinomycetota; class Actinomycetes; order Kitasatosporales; family Streptomycetaceae; genus Streptomyces; species Streptomyces sp. NPDC026092. Next base: position 49,978 of record NZ_JBEZYN010000020.1, on the reverse strand, counting down.
TCCTGGTCCATGCGCACAGGATCTCAGCCCCCACCGGGGGAGTCGGGACCACCGGGCACCCACTAAAGTCGACGAACAGCAGTCCGAGCGGACCTGCACCTTATCCCCGCTGATCTGTCGACCGGAGCGCCGCACCCCATGGCATATCGATCCGATGACCCGACCCGCCGTCTCCAGGGGCCGTTCACCGTCCCGACCCTGCGCGGGAGCTGGCTCACCCGCGGCGTGGAGGGCCGCTTCAGCGCCTACCTGATGAGCGACGGCGAGGTGCTGCGCTGGACCGAGGGCACCGACGGACGCTGGAGCGGCCCGGTCTCCCTCGGCGGCGGCGGGACGCTCCGGCCGATCCTGTCGATCGGGCAGGGCGAGAACCGGTACGTCCACATGGTCGCGCTGCGCCCGGTGCCCGACACCGAGGACCATGTCGAGCTGGTGCACTCGACCCAGTTCCAGACGGGCCGTCCGGCGGTGGAGTGGCGCTCGATCCAGCACTCCAACGGCAAGAGCTACCCGTGGACCGGCAACCCGGCCGTCGCGGTGGACCCCCGGGGACGCGCGTACATCTTCACCAAGAACGGTGGCGGCGGGCTGAGCGTACGGGCCCAGAAGGACGGGGGCGGCTGGCACCCGTGGTGGGACCTGTGGGGCAACCGCTCCGACCCGTCGCCGGTCGCCGTCACCAATGGCGACGGTTTCGTCGAGCTGTACTCGGCCAAGCCGGAGGGCCTGCTCCGCTACGAGCAGCAGGAGTCCGGCGGCAAGCCGGTCCGGCACGACGTGGTGCCCGTGCCCGCGCCGGTGACCTTCGGGACCCTGGCCGCGGTGACCGGGCCCTCGGGCCACGCCACGCTCTACTACCTCGACGAGGAGCAGCGCGTCTGCGCCTGGTCCCCGGGACGCTCGCTGGAGCCGACGCCCTTCCTGGACGCGGTGGGGACGGGCCCGCTCGCGGCGACCCCGTGCGTGGTCGACGGCGTCGAGTGCACCGCGCTCGCGCAGCAGTCCGCCGACGGGCGGCTCGCCCTGGTGGCCTTCCCCGCCGAGGAGGAGACCGCCGTCACCAAGTGGACCGAGACGGGCGAGGCCCACGGCCCGCTGACGACGACCCTCGCGCAGGCCCTGGACGGCGGTCTGGTGGCCCTGACGGCGGCGGACGGGCCCAAGGGACCCCTGCTGCTCACCATGCGTCAGAAGACCGCGGCAGACGGCTTCCAGCTCGGCGCCTGGCAGTCGCTGGTCTGACCCGGACGACGAGAACGCGGAACGGCCCCGGCACCTTTCTGGTGCCGGGGCCGTTCGCTTGGCCTGGGAACTGCCGTTACGCGGGAACGCTCGCGACGCCCTGCGCGAGGAACGGCTTGCCGTTCACCCGCTGGGAGACGCCCTCACGGTCCAGGTACGGCGTGATGCCGCCCAGGTGGAAGGGCCAGCCCGCGCCCGTGATCAGGCAGAGGTCGATGTCCTGCGCCTCGGCGACGACACCCTCCTCCAGCATCAGGCCGATCTCCTGCGCCACCGCGTCCAGGACGCGCGCCCGGACCTGCTCCTCCGTCAGGACGACGTCGCCCTGCTTGAGGAGAGCGGCGACCTCGGGGTCCAGCTCCGGCTTGAAGTTGTTCTCGGCGGAGTAGACGTAGAAGCCACGCTTGCCGGCCTTGACGACGGCCGCCAGGTTCGGGGAGACGGTGAAGCGCTCCGGGAAGGCGCGGTTCAGGGTCTCGGAGACGTGCAGACCGATCGCCGGGCCGACGAGCTCCAGGAGCACCAGCGGGGACATCGGCAGACCGAGCGGCTCGATGGCCTTCTCGGCCGTCTCGACCGAGGTGCCCTCGTCGATGACGTTCTGGATCTCGCCCATGAAGCGGGTCAGGATGCGGTTCACGACGAACGCCGGGGCGTCCTTGGTGAGGACCGCGGTCTTCTTCAGCTTCTTCGCGACACCGAAGGCGGTGGCGAGCGAGGCGTCGTCCGTCTTCTCGCCGCGGACGATCTCCAGGAGCGGGAGGATCGCGACCGGGTTGAAGAAGTGGAAGCCGACCACGCGCTCCGGGTGCTGGAGCTTGGAGGCCATCTCCGAGACCGACAGCGAGGAGGTGTTGGTGGCGAGGATCGCGTGCGCCGGGGCGACCGCCTCGACCTCCGCGAACACCTTCTGCTTGACGGACATCTCCTCGAACACGGCCTCGATGATGAAGTCCGCGTCCGCGAAGCCCTCGGCCTTGTCCAGGACACCGGAGACCAGGCCCTTCAGGCGGTTGGCCTTGTCCTGGTTGATGCGGCCCTTGCCGAGCAGCTTCTCGATCTCGCCGTGGACGTAGCCCACGCCCTTGTCGACGCGCTCCTGGTCGATGTCGGTCAGGACGACCGGCACCTCGAGGCGGCGCAGGAAGAGCAGGGCGAGCTGGGAGGCCATCAGACCGGCGCCGACGACACCGACCTTGGTGACCGGGCGGGCCAGCGACTTGTCCGGGGCACCGGCAGGCCGCTTGGCGCGCTTCTGCACCAGGTTGAAGGCGTAGATGCCGGAGCGGAGCTCGCCACCCATGATCAGGTCGGCGAGCGCCTTGTCCTCGGCGTCGAAACCGGCCTGGAGGTCGCCGTCCTTGGAGGCGGCGATGATGTCCAGGGCGCGGTACGCGGCCGGGGCCGCGCCGTGCACCTTGGAGTCGGCGATGAACCGGCCCTTGGCGACGGCCTGGTCCCAGCCCTCACCGCGGTCGATCTCCGGACGCTCCACCGTGACCGTGCCGTTGAGGACGGAGGCGGTCCAGATGAGCGACTGCTCCAGGAAGTCGGCGCCCTCGAAGATCGCGTCGGCGATGCCGAGCTCGAAGACCTGCTTGCCCTTGAGCTGACGGTTCTGGTTCAGCGAGTTCTCGATGATGACCGTGACGGCCTTCTCCGCGCCGATCAGGTTCGGCAGGATCGTGCAGCCGCCCCAGCCGGGGACGAGACCGAGGAAGACCTCGGGCAGCGAGAAGGCCGGCAGGGCCTTGGAGACGGTGCGGTAGGTGCAGTGCAGACCGACCTCGACACCGCCGCCCATCGCGGCACCGTTGTAGTACGCGAAGGTCGGCACGGCCAGCGCGGAAAGACGCTTGAAGACGTCGTGCCCGCCCTTGCCGATGGCGAGCGCGTCGGAGTGCTGCTTGAGCAGCTCGACGCCCTTGAGGTCGGCGCCGACGGCGAAGATGAACGGCTTACCGGTAACACCGACACCGACGATGGAACCCTCGGCGGCTTCCTTCTCGACCTGATCGATGGCGAGATTGAGATTCGCCAGGGACTGCGGCCCGAAGGTGGTCGGCTTGGTGTGGTCGAAGCCGTTGTCCAGCGTGATCAGCGCGAACCGGCCGGCGTTCGCCGGGAGTTCGAAGTGCCGTACGTGGGCGCTGGTGACGACCTCGTCCGGGAACAGCTCGGCCGCACCCTTCAGAAGCTCGGCGGTGGTGCTCACTTGCCCTCCCAGTGGGGGTTTTCCCAGATGACAGTGGCGCCCATGCCGAAGCCGACGCACATGGTGTTCAGGCCGTAGCGGACCTGCGGGTTCTCCTCGAACTGGCGGGCCAGCTGCGTCATCAGGCGGACGCCGGAGGAGGCGAGCGGGTGACCGTAGGCGATCGCGCCGCCGTACTGGTTGACGCGGGCGTCGTCGTCGGCGATGCCGTAGTGCTCCAGGAAGGCGAGGACCTGGACGGCGAAGGCCTCGTTGATCTCGAAGAGGTCGATGTCCTCGATGGACAGACCGGCCTGCGCGAGCGCCTTCTCGGTGGCCGGGATCGGCCCGTAGCCCATGACCTCGGGCTCGACGCCGGCGAAGGCGTACGAGACGAGGCGCATCTTCACCGGGAGGTTGTTCTCGCGGGCGAAGTCCTCGGAGGCGATGATCGAGGCGGTGGCGCCGTCGTTGAGACCGGCCGCGTTACCGGCGGTGACGTTGCCGTGGACGCGGAACGGCGTCTTCAGGTTCGCCAGCGACTCCAGGGTCGTACCCGGGCGCATCGGCTCGTCGGCGGTGACCAGGCCCCAGCCGGTCTCGCCGGCCTCGGCGTTGGTGCGGCGCACCGAGATCGGCACCAGGTCCTGCTGGATCTTGCCGTCGGCGTACGCCTTGGCGGCCTTCTCCTGCGAGCGTACGGCGTACTCGTCGGCACGCTGCTTGGTGATGCTCGGGTAGCGGTCGTGCAGGTTCTCGGCGGTCATGCCCATGAACAGGGCGGACTCGTCGACGAGCTTCTCGCTCACGAACCGCGGGTTCGGGTCGACGCCCTCGCCCATGGGGTGACGGCCCATGTGCTCGACACCGCCGGCGATGACGGCGTCGTACGCGCCGAAGGCGATGGAGCCGGCGACGCTCGTGACGGCGGTGAGGGCACCGGCGCACATGCGGTCGATGGAGTAGCCCGGGACGGACTGCGGCAGCCCGGCGAGGATGCCGGCGGTGCGGCCGAGGGTCAGACCCTGGTCACCGATCTGCGTGGTCGCCGCGATGGCGACCTCGTCGATCTTCGCGGGGTCGAGGCCGGGGTTGCGGCGCAGCAGCTCCCGGATGGCCTTCACGACGAGATCGTCGGCGCGGGTCTCGTGGTAGATGCCCTTCGGGCCCGCCTTGCCGAACGGGGTGCGGACGCCGTCGACGAAGACGACGTCCCTGACGGTACGAGGCACGATGGCTCTCCTCCAGGGTGCGGGATGGCACTGCTGCGGCACGCCGCTAAGCGCGCGCTTGCTCCCCCCATGCTACTTGTGGGTAACCAAGCTGCCCACCCCCCTGGACGGGAGCGGCGAAGGTCACACTCCGCGAGGGTCTCCCGACCGGCTCCCGTCCCGCCCGCGCCACACCTCCTCGATCCGGCCGAACACAGCCGTCAGTGCGGTGTCCCGGACGAAGGGGCGAAGGAAGTCGACGTCGGAGGGGCGCAGCAACCCCAGGGCCTGGAGCCCGAGCGTACGCAGTAGTGGCTCGGCTTGCTCAGCCAACCAGTCGTCCCGGCCGAGCTCATTGGCCAGCCGCAACGCGCCCACCACCGTCCATGGAGAGCGCGCCGGGCCCTCGGACCGGGCCGCCGTCTCGCGAGCCTCGTCGAGGAGTCGATCGTTCGGGAGGCGCCCGGGCAGGGTCCAGTGCCACAGCCCCGTGCTCCCGGCCTCCCGCAACGCGGTCTCCAGGCCGCGCCGCCTGCCGAGACCGGCGCCCTCGGCGCGGCTTCCGCGACTCCCGTGCAGCGCGGCCTCGCGTACCAGCATCAGGCCGACACGGGCGGCGATACGCTCCAGCTCGGCCGGCGGGATGTCCGCGCGGGCCGCCTGCGCCTCCACGCAGGTGAGCAAGGCCGACCAGGTCCCCGCCGTCCCACCTGGGGTCGGGCGCCCCGGGACCGGTGTGGTGAGGGCCTTCAGCACGGCGAGGACAGTGGCGCCCGGCAGCCGCGCGGCGTCCCGGACGAGGAGGACCGTCAGGGTGTCGGTCATCCGTGCCATGGTCTCGTCCGGCAGGTGGTGCATGGCCGACACCACCTCCTCGTAGGCCGCGGCCAGGGCCTCCGGCCGCTCGTCGTCCCGCCAGACCAGGGTGAGCAGCACATGGGCCATCGAGCGCACCCCGGCGTCCGGGTCCGCGAGGTACGTGTCGACTGCCCCCGGGAGCCGTTCCAGGAGGGGAAGGACCGCGTGCAGCACGTGACCCGTGTCCGTGTCGCCCAGGAACGCGAGCCGCCGTACGACCTCGGCCACGTCTAGGCCCGGTCGCCCCCGGAACGCCCGAGGGCCTTGCAGCCACGTCGCCGGCGTCCGGCCCGTCCCCGGGTCCGGCTCGGCCTCGCCGCGCAACGAGAGGAACAGGTCACGCGGCGCGACCTCACCCGTGGCCTCGGCGAACCGCTGCCGCACCACGAGCGCGTGGGTGAACGCCGTCCAGGACGATTCCCCGAGCTGCGACCGCCACAGATGTGCGCAGCGCCACCAGCGCTCCACCGGGGCGTCCGTGGAAAGGAAGGCCGAGGCTTCGAGCCCCTCCTCGCCCGCGCACACCACGGCGAGCAGCAGCAGGTTCGCACCGTACACGGCGTCGCGCTCCATCCGGCTCTGCGTCAGCGGCCGGTACGGAACGTCGACACGGTCCTCATCACCTCCCAGCACCCGCGCGAACAGCTCCCGCAGCGGAGCGACGAGAGCCGCGCGTGGCCCCGCGACACCGCGGCGCAGCAACTCCGCGGCGTCGCGCAGTACCTCGGCGCGGTCGGTCAGCGGGACGGGGGAGAGCAGCGCCCGCAGGCGCCCGTCGTCCACCTTCGCGCCCTCCTGCCGAGGGCCGCCGCCGACGGTCTTCCGCAGTTCGCGACAGACCACCCTCGCCACCAGGTACTCGCCGAAGGTGGCGTGCAGGAACTCGTAGGAGCGGATCTCCTCCTCGGCGGCCACCGCCTGCGCCTCGTGCACGAAGAAGAACCGGCCGAACGGCAGAGGCGCCCCGGGATCCCGCAGCAGCACGGAGAGATCTCGCTCGGCATCCCGCGCCATGATGCTCTGGCTGCGTCGGTTGAACATGCCGGTCGCGATCACCCCGAGGCGCAGGAGCTCCTCCTCGATCGCGGTCTCCTCCTCGGGCGGCGGCAGCGGCCCCTGCTGCCGGACGACCTCCCGGCGTACGAACTCGCCCAGGAGCCGCTCGTACAGTTCGACCCGGCCCATGCGTTCTCCGTGCCGCCCGCGCAGCGGATGGCCCGCCGCGTCGTACAGGGCGAGCATGAGGAGCAGCAGCGGCTGCCGAGCCAGCTCTCGATGGGGCCTCAGGACGTCCCAGGTGAGCGCCTCGGCCTCGCGGACACCCGACAGGTGGGCGTTGGCCCGTTCCCAGCAGGCAAGCCAGCGGCCGATCCGGGCGTCGTCGAACGGCTCGAGGCGCAGCACGGTCGTCGCGGCGGGGGTGTGGGCTCGATCGGCGACCACCGTACGGCTCGTGACGACCACGACCGTCGGACGGCCCCACTCGGCCTCCCGCTCCTGGATCCGTTCGATGTCCCGCAGGTAGTTCCACTGCCGACGGGTGTCCAGGTGGTGGCCCCCGGCCTGGAGCAGCTCGTCGAAGCCGTCGAGCAGCACCACGCGCACCACTCCGGACTCCGGGTCCACCACGTCCGGCCACGCCGTGTGCCGACCGGTCGACCGGAGCAGTTCCGCCTCGATCTGCTCCTGTACGTCGACGTCGGCGGGCACGTGGCGCAGCTCGACCCGGACGCAGAAGAACTCGGACTCCGGCAGCCGGGCGGTGAGCAACCGGGTCAGCAGTGACTTTCCGGACCCGGGGTGCCCGAGGACGAGCAGCGGGGCGCGAGTCGCCCGAGCCGTCAGGAGATACGCCGCGAGGAAGCCGGCGAGGTCGTCCCGGAGCGGCTGCCGTTCCCACCATTCGTCGCTCGCCAGATCACGGTCGACGGGGTGCGGTGCGATCCGGAAGGACGGATCCACATAGCCCTGGGCGAGGGAGGGGATGACGGCCCCCGAGCCCTCCATCGACGCGAGGGGCGCGCGCAGTCGCGCCAGGTGCCGAGCGGGGGCCGTCCCGCCGTCGGCGAACTCGGTGAGTAACCGGCCCAGTCGGTCGAGTCCGGCCCCGTCGTGCTCCGGCTCGTCCACCTCGTCCGGTACGACGACGGTCTCGGAGGTGAGGCGCAGCTCCGGACAGGGCCAGGTGAGCGCGCCCAATAATCGGTCGTAGCCGCGCAACGCCTGACGGGCGAGTGCCTCGGGGCTCCGGCCCACGGCGTCGCCGGCGGCCTGCACGAGCCGGCTCACCGCCTGGTACGAGGCGGCGATCTCCGCCCGCAGTTCCAGCGGATCGCGGACCCGGCTCGAACCGAGTTCGACCCGGGCCAGCTCGCCGAGCACCTCGGTCGTGAGGTCGGTGCGTCCCTCACCCCAGTCGGGGCCGGCGGAGATCCCGGAACCCTGGACGGCGTCACAGAAGGCGGCGACATGGACCACGACGTCGGCCGCGTACAACAGGGCCGTCCGCGCCGTTCCGTGGGCGGCGCGGACCCGCTCGGGATAGCCCTCGAAGAGTTCGCGCACGTCCGCCGGGGCGGAGCCGCTGAGCGTCAGCGGCTCCAGGAGCTCCTCGGTGAACCCGTCGCGGAACCCGCGCCCCGCGCCGAGGATGTCGACTGCCGTGGCGAAGTCGAGTACGCCGTCCTCCAGCCAGGGCGGAGGCTCGGCGACGGACCGCACAGGCCGTGTCGCCGCTCGGGGCGGCAGCGGTTCTGCCGCGCGTGCACGGGGTGGCTCTGCGGCGTGCTCCAGCTCCGCGTGACGGGTCCGCCACCAGGCGGGGTCCAGCGAGAGCCCCGGCGGACGGTGGTCCCCGGCGTGGTCCCGGCAGTACCGGACGACCTCCAGGACCAGGTCCAGACGGGGCGCGGTGGTGCGCCGTCCCGAGAGCAGCTCGGAGACGGTCGATTCGGCGCGGTGCAGTGCCCGGGCGAGATCAGTCTGCGGGATGCCGCACCCACGGACGAGGCGGCGCAGGGTCTCGCAGAAGTCGACGACAGCACTCGGCGCCCCCACCGTCACAGGTCCCCCCGAAGTTCGTACGCCTTCGCCCCTGGTTCACCAGCCTACGGCGTGACCTGGGGCAACGGCCCAGGTCTTCGGAGTTCTTCGGCGAATCGGGGCCGGGGGAGGTGGGCGCCGCACAGTCGGATCGTGCGGCGGCGCCGACCGTCGCAGACCGAGAGGAGAACTCGTGTCCACGACCCCGTTCCTGCCCATGGGGCCCGCAGTTTGTGTCCGTCCTCGTGATCGTCGAAGCGACGGCCCTCCCTGTGGCCTTGTCCCCGCGCCTCTCCCGAGCGTCGCCCGCCCGCGCCGCTGACTGGCGGAAGGCCCCCGGCGACCGAGCGCCGGGGGCCTTCCGTCGTACAGGAAGCGGGTTACGCCGTCGCCGCCAGGGCCTCCACCAGCAGGGGCGTCACCAAGGTCACCTGCCAGGGGCGGGCGCCGTAGGCCGCGAGGGTGGGGGCTACCTGGTCCGGGGTCGGGGGTTCCCAGCAGACTCGGCGGACCGTGTCCGGGGTGATCAGGTTCTCCTGGGGGAGGTTCAGCTCCTCCGCCAGGGCCGAGACCGCCGCCCGGGCGGCCGAGAGGCGCGCGGCCGCAGCCGGGTCCTTGTCCGCCCAGGCGCGCGGCGGTGGCGGGCCCGCGACCTGTGCGCCCGGCTGGGGCAGCTCGGTGTCGGGGAGGGCCTTCGCCCGGTCCACGGCCGACTGCCACTGCTCCAGCTGCCGACGGCCCATGCGGTGGCCGAACCCGGGCAGCGCGGTGAGCGCCGCGACGTTCAGCGGCACCGCGAGCGCCGCCTCCACGATCGCCGCGTCGCTCAGCACCTTGCCGGGCGAGACGTCCCGCCGCTGGGCGATCCGGTCCCGGGCCTCCCACAGCTCCCGTACCACCGCCATCTGGCGGCGACGGCGGACCTTGTGCATGCCGGAGGTCCGTCGCCACGGGTCCTTGCGCGGCGGCGCGGGCGGGGCAGAGGCGATCGCGTCGAACTCCTCCATGGCCCACTCCAGCTTGCCCTGCCGGTCGAGCTCCTTCTCCAGTGCGTCACGCAGGTCGACGAGAAGCTCGACGTCCAGCGCGGCGTACCGGAGCCACGGCTCGGGCAGCGGGCGGGTGGACCAGTCCACCGCGGAGTGCCCCTTCTCCAGGGCGTAACCGAGTACGGACTCGACCATGGCCCCGAGCCCCACCCGCGGGAAGCCCGCGAGCCGGCCCGCCAGCTCCGTGTCGAAGAGCCGGCTCGGCACCATGCCTATGTCCCGCAGGCACGGCAGGTCCTGGGTCGCGGCGTGCAGGATCCACTCGGTCCCCGCGAGCGCCTCACCGAGGCCGGACAGGTCCGGGCAGCCCACCGGGTCGACGAGCGCGGTGCCGGCGCCCTCGCGGCGGAGCTGGACGAGATAGGCGCGCTGGCCGTAGCGGTACCCGGAGGCGCGCTCGGCGTCGACGGCGACGGGCCCGCGGCCTGCGGCGAAGGCGGCGATCACCTCGGCGAGCGCCTCGTCGGTCGCCACGACGGGCGGAATGCCCTCACGGGGCTCCAGCAAGGGGATCGGCAGCCCGTTCGCAGGGACGTCGTCGTCCGGGGGAGCGCCCCCGGTGGTTCGCAGTGCTGTGTCTGCTGCGGTCTCTTGGGCGTCGGTCACGTGTCAAGGGTATCTGTGAACGGCAAGCGCCTGTCGACGGAACGTTCCGTCGACAGGCGCCGATGTTTCGTCAACCGCGCGGGATGCCCGTTCGGGGACTCCAGGGGCTCGGTGGACTCGATGGCCTCAGTGGATGATCCCGGTGCGCAGCGCCACCGCGACCATGCCGGCCCGGTCGCCGGTGCCCAGCTTGCGGGCGATCCGGGCGAGGTGGCTCTTCACGGTCAGGGCGGACAGGCCCATGGACACGCCGATCGCCTTGTTCGACTGGCCTTCGGCCACCAGCCGGAGCACCTCGACCTCACGGCCGGAGAGCTCGCGGTAGCCGCCCGGGTGGCTCGGAGCACCCGGGGGGCGGCGGTGGCCGAGACGGGCTGCCGCGGCGCCGATGGGGGCGGCGCCGGGGCGGGTGGGGTGCCCGATGTTGGTCCGCGTACCGGTGACGACGTAACCCTTGACGCCACCGGCCAGCGCGTTGCGCACCGCGCCGATGTCGTCGGCCGCGGAGAGGGCCAGGCCGTTCGGCCAGCCCGCCGCGCGGGTCTCGGACAGCAGCGTGAGGCCGCTGCCGTCGGGGAGGTGGACGTCGGCCACGCAGATGTCGCGCGGGTTGCCGACGCGGGGACGGGCCTCGGCGATGGACGACGCCTCGATGACGTCGCGTACGCCGAGGGCCCACAGGTGGCGGGTGACGGTGGAGCGAACACGCGGGTCGGCCACGACGACCATGGCCGTCGGCTTGTTCGGGCGGTAGGCGACCAGGCTTGCGGGCTGCTCGAGGAGAACGGACACACGGCCTCCTGGGGAGATGCGGGACGGAGCCGGCTCGGGGAAGAAGCCGGGGGCGAACCCGTGCGGTGAAGGGGTCAATGACCTCTTCGGCAGCTCGGCCGCCCGCCTTTAGGGAAAGATCACGATTTGGTGAGTAACAATTCGGGCAATTCGGACGCGTGATCGATCATCCTACGAGTTTGCCTCCGTACGGGCGATGTCGAAGGCCCCTCCCGGGGTCGCCGAGACCCCCTCCTGGGGGCCCTCAGGAGGGGGTCTCGGGCCCGGATTCACGGCTGCTGCGGGCCCCTGCGCTGCGGCAGCGAGACGACCCCCGCGCCCGAGATCGTTCCCGCCCCCGGGTCCGGGAGCGACGGCGGCAGGCCCGCGATCTGGCAGAGCAGATCGCACCAGGCCGCCAGGTGCGCCCCGGTGTCCGGCACCCCGGCCGACGTCTCCTGCGGCGTCCACGACGCCCGGATCTCGATCTGGGTCGCCGGGCGCCGCTCGGCAAGCCCCCCGAAGTAGTGCGAACCCGCCTGGGTGACCGTCCCGCTCGCCTCCCCGTACGCCAGGCCGCGCGCCTCCAGCGCACCGGTCAGCCAGGACCAGCAGACCTCCGGCAGCAGCGGGTCCGCCGCCATCTCGGGCTCCAGCTCCGCCCGTACGAGCGTCACCAGGCGGAACGTGCCCTTCCAGGCATCGTGGCCCGCCGGGTCGTGCAGCAGTACGAGCCGGCCGTCGGCGAGATCGTCCTCGCCCTCCACGACGGCCGCCTCCAGTGCGTACGCGTACGGGGCCAGGCGCTGCGGCGGCCTGGTCGGGTCGATCTCCAGCTCCGGCCGCAGCCGGGCCGCCCGCAGGGCGTCGACCGCTCTCTTGAAGGCGGGTGGCACCGCCTTCGTCTCCGTGTCGTCTTTGCCTCCGTCACCGTCGGAATGATCGGAAAAATGTCCCTGAGCCGCAGCCATGCGGGGAAGAGTAGGCGGAACGGGGGCCTCGCGCAGGGAGGCACACCCCACCCCGGCGGGCGGCTTGCGCGTGCATGCGAAGATTCTGGGCGTGAGCGCCATTGAGACGAAGCACCAGCCGCAGACGTACGACTCCGCCTTCCTGAAGGCCTGCCGGCGCGAGCCCGTGCCGCACACGCCGGTCTGGTTCATGCGGCAGGCCGGGCGCTCGCTGCCCGAGTACCTGAAGGTCCGCGAGGGCATCCCGATGCTCGAGTCCTGCATGCGGCCCGAGCTGGTCACCGAGATCACGCTGCAGCCCGTGCGCCGGCACAAGGTGGACGCCGCGATCTACTTCAGCGACATCGTGGTCCCGCTGAAGGCCATCGGCATCGACCTCGACATCAAGCCGGGCGTCGGCCCGGTCGTCGCCGACCCGATCCGCACCCGCGCCGACCTCGACCGGCTCCGCGACCTGACCCCCGAGGACGTCCACTACGTCACCGAGGCCATCGGGATGCTCACCGGCGAGCTCGGCTCCACCCCGCTCATCGGTTTCGCGGGCGCGCCTTTCACCCTCGCGAGCTACCTCGTCGAGGGCGGCCCGTCCCGCAACCACGAGCACACCAAGGCGCTGATGTACGGCGACCCGCAGCTGTGGGCCGATCTGCTCGACCGCCTCGCCGAGATCACCTCGGACTTCCTCAAGGTCCAGATCGAGGCCGGCGCCTCCGCCGTCCAGCTCTTCGACTCCTGGGTCGGCGCGCTCGCCCCGGCCGACTACCGCCGCTCGGTGATGCCCGCCTCCGCGAAGGTCCTGGAGTCCGTCGCCTCGTACGGGGTTCCGCGCATCCACTTCGGTGTGGGCACCGGCGAGCTCCTCGGCCTCATGGGCGAGGCCGGCGCGGACGTCATGGGCGTCGACTACCGGGTCTCGCTCGACGAGGCCGCCCGCCGCGTCGGCCCCGGCAAGGCGCTCCAGGGCAACCTGGACCCGGCCGTGCTCTTCTCCACCCCGGAGGCCGTCGAGGCCAAGACGGACGAGGTCCTGGCCGCCGCCAAGGGGCTCGAGGGCCACATCTTCAACCTGGGCCACGGCGTGCTGCCGACCACGAACCCGGAGGCCCTGACGCGTCTCGTGGAGTACGTGCACACGCGGACGGCCGTCTGACGGCCGCCCGCGTGCGGGGAGGGGCTCCGGGCGGGGCTCAGAACTCGCAGGCGGCGGGCGCGTTGCCGGAAGCCACCTGGCAGACGTCGAACCCGGCGCCGCCGCTGACGGCGCCCCCGTTCGCGCCCGTGCGGACGTAGTCGCTGTCCGCGTCACCGTGCACGGCGCCGGTCGCCGCGACCGGTCCGGCCTGGACGTAGTCGCGGCCGGCGCCGCCGCTGACGGTGCCGGCGACCGTGCCGGTGACGAGGATGTAGTCGGCGCCGCCCTGACCGTTCACCGTGTCGCCCGCGGAGACCGTGGCACAGGTGATGAAGTCGGCGCCGGCCGTGCCCACCACGTTCGCGGAGGTGACGGTGGCGCCGTTGACCGTGCACGTGGTCGCCGCGTGGGCGGGCGTCGCGGTCAGGGCGAGCGGGGCTATGACGAGGGTGGCGGCGCAGAGCGCGCGGAGAGTATGTCGGATCATACGATCAGTCACCCATGGTGATGGGAGGGTCGCAAGCCGTCACCCGGGGTGCCTGCTCCGATCGGGTTCAGCCCGCCGCCCGAACCGCCGCCACCGCCTTCCGCGCCGCGATGAGCACCGGGTCCCACACGGGCGAGAACGGCGGCGCGTACCCCAGGTCGAGCGCCGTCATCTGCTCCACCGTCATCCCGGCCGTCAACGCGACCGCCGCGATGTCCACCCGCTTCGCGGCCCCCTCGCGGCCCACGATCTGCACCCCGAGCAGCCGGCCCGTACGGCGCTCCGCGAGCATCTTCACCGTCATCGGCGCGGCCCCCGGGTAGTAACCCGCCCGGCTGGTCGACTCGATCGTCACCGCGACGTACCGCAGACCCACCTCCCGGGCCTCCTTCTCGCGCAGCCCCGTCCGCGCGATCTCCAGATCGCACACCTTCGACACGGCCGTGCCCACCACGCCCGGGAACGTGGCGTACCCACCGCCCACGTTCGAGCCGATCACCTGACCGTGCTTGTTGGCGTGCGTGCCGAGCGCGATGTGCCGCTCGCGCCCCGACACCAGGTCGAGGACCTCGACGCAGTCACCGCCCGCCCAGATGTTCTCGTGGCCCCGCACCCGCATCGCGAGGTCGGTGAGGAGCCCGCCGTACGTCCCGAGCGGCAGCCCGGCCGCCGCCGCGAGGCGCGTCTCCGGTACGACACCCATCCCGAGGACCACCACGTCCGCCGGGTACTCGGCCTCCTCCGTCGCCACCGCCCGGACCCGGCCTCCCCCAAGCTCTCGGCTGCGCTCGAGCAGGGAGGTACCCCCATCGCCCGTGAGGATCTTGGTCACCGGCGAGGAGCCGACCGTCGTGATCCCGAGGCCGTCCATCACCTGGTGGACCAGGCGCCCCATGTCCGGGTCGAGCGTCGCCATCGGCTGCTCGCCCCGGTTGAGGACCGTCACCTCGTAACCCCGGTTCAGCAGCGCCTCGGCCATCTCCACGCCGATGTACCCGGCGCCCACGACGACCGCCCGCCTGCCCTCCGTACGGGCCAGCGAGTCGAGCAGCGCCTGCCCGTCGTCGAGGGTCTGCACGCCGTGCACCCCCGGCGCGTCGATCCCCGGCAGCGGCGGCCGCATCGGCCGCGCCCCGGTCGCGACCACCAGCTTGTCGAAGCCCGTCCACGTCTCCGCGCCCGACTCCAGGTCCCGCGCGCGCACCCGCTGCCCGGGCACGTCGATCTCGACGACCTCCGTGCGCATCCGCAGGTCGATGTCGCGCGCCCGGTGCTCCTCCGGGGTACGCGCGATCAGCTCGTCGCGCTCGGCGACGTCGCCGCCGACCCAGTACGGGATGCCACAGGCCGAGAACGAGCTGAAGTGACCGCGCTCGAAGGCGACGATCTCCAGCTCCTCGGGGCCCTTGAGCCTGCGTGCCTGCGACGCGGCGGACATGCCCGCCGCGTCGCCGCCGATGACCACCAGTCGTTCGCTCATACGAACACGCTACGTCGGCGCGGTCGTTCAGTCGGAGGAAGCGGGCTGTTCCTCCGCCGCCGGACCGGTCGCGGGGCGGCGTGCCGCGCGGCGCCGCCGGACCACGTACCGCCACACCAGAAAGCCGACGAGGGCCACCGCCAGCCACGGTGCAAGCGCCGCCAGGACGATCCCGATCCAGGTCACCGCGGCCACCAGCGCGTTCCAGCCGCCCGCGAGCGCGTCCAGGAAGCCCGGCCGGTCCTCGGTCTCCGCCGGCTTCGCCGTCTCCTTCTCGTGGAGTTCGAGGGTGATCGTCGCCAGGGTCGTACGGTCCTTCAGCGAGGCCTGCTGGGCGAGCAGCGACTCCAGGTCGGCCTGACGGCGGCTCAGCTCGCCCTCCAGGGTGACCACGTCGCTCAGCTTCGTGGCCTGGTCCATCAGCTTGCGGACCCGGTCGACGCTCGCCCGCTGGCTCGCGATCCGGCTCTCCACGTCCACCACCTGCTCGGTGACGTCCTTGGAGTCCGCCTTCCGGGAGAGCAGCTTCCCGGTGCCCGCGAGCTCCCCGAGCACCGACTCGTACGAGGCCTGCGGCACGCGCAGCACGATCCGCGAGGTCACGTGCGCGTCGTCGATCCGCTCGGTCGCCTCGTTGGCGACATGACCGCCCGCGTTCTCGGTGACCCGGCGGGCGGTGGCCAGCGCCTTCGTCGCGTCCTCGACCTCCACGGACAGTTCGGCGGTACGGATGATGTGCTGCTGTTGTCCCTGGGCGGGGGCGGAGGGGTTCTTCGCGTCCGGGGCTCCGCTGCCCGCGGCCTTGTCCGACTCGTACCCCTGATCGGCGGCGCCCTCGGCCGGCCTCGCCGCGCTCTGCCCCTTCGCGTCGGCACCGCTGTCGGACGCGCCGGCGCCGCAGCCGGTCAGCGCCAACGAGACCATCAGCAGCGCCACAGCCGCTCTTCGCGCTCCTCGCACAGGATCCCCCCTGAGGTGGTGGTGAGTGGTGTCGGTTCGACGTGCGAGGAGGCCTCGCGGGTTGCCCTCCGGCGGTAGCGAAGCGGTCACGTTCTGGCCTCGGAATGGGTTTGAGAGAGTGGAGCCATGAACGCGGACACCACGGTCAGCAGGGCACAGGCGCATGTCGTTGTCGTCGGAGGCGGAATCGCCGGTCTCGCGGCGGCCCACAGACTGGTCTCGGCCGGCCTGCGCGTGACCGTGCTCGAAGGCGCCGACCGGCTCGGCGGCAAGCTCCTCGCCGGCGAGATCGCCGGTGCCCCCGTCGACCTCGGCGCCGAGTCGCTGCTCGCCCGCCGCCCCGAGGCGGTCGCGCTCGCCCGCGCCGTCGGACTCGGGGACCGGCTCTGCGCGCCCGCCACGACCACGGCGTCCGTCTGGAGCCGGGGCACGCTCCGCCCGATGCCCAAGGGCCACGTCATGGGCGTCCCCGGCGACGCGGCGGCCCTCGCCGGGCTGCTCTCCGACGAGGGCCTGCGCCGGGTCGGGCGCGACAGCGAACTGCCCCCCGCCGAGATCGGCGAGGACATCGCCATCGGCGCGTACGTCGCCGAGCGCATGGGCCACGAGGTCGTCGACCGGCTTGTGGAGCCGCTGCTCGGCGGGGTGTACGCCGGAGACGCCTACCGCATCTCCATGCGGGCCGCCGTGCCCGCCCTCTTCGCCGCCGCCCGCAGCCACCCGACGCTCACCGACGCCGTCCACGCCGTCCAGCGGGCGGGCGCAGCGACCCCGTCCGACGCGGCCGGCGCCGCGACCGGCCTCGGCGGTTCCGCCTTCGCGGGCATCGAGGGCGGGATCGGCACCCTCCCCGAGGTCGTCGCCACGGCGATCCGCGCGGCGGGCGGCGAGATCCTGACCCTCATGCCGGTCACCGAGGTGCGCCGGGCTGCGGACGGCGAGCGGTGGCGGATCGTCGCCGGCGGCCGGGAGTTCCGCGCCGACGCCGTCGTCGTCGCCGCGCCCGCCTGGGCCGCCGCCGAGCTGCTCGGGCCCGAGGCGCCCGCGGCGGCCGCGGAGCTGGCCGGCGTCGAGTACGCCTCGATGGCCCTGGTCACCTTCGCCTTCCAGCGCAAGGACGTGCACGGCCTGCCCGGTTCCGGGTTCCTCGTGCCGCCCGTCGACGGGCACACCATCAAGGCGTCCACGTTCTCCAGCCAGAAGTGGCAGTGGGTCTCCGACGCGGCCCCCGACCTCTTCGTCCTGCGGACCTCCGTCGGCCGCTACGGCGAGGAGGAGCAGGTCCACCGCGACGACGCCGACCTCGTCGAGGCCTCCCTCAAGGACCTCGCCGCCGCCACCGGGCTCACCGCCCGGCCCGTCGCCACCACCGTCACCCGCTGGACGGACGGCCTCCCGCAGTACCCCGTCGGCCATCTCGCCCGCGTCGCCCGCATCCGTGACGCCGTCGCCGAGGTCCCCGGACTGCGCCTGGCCGGCGCTGTGTACGAGGGCGTCGGCATCCCCGCCTGCGTCGCCTCCGGCCGGCGCGCCGCGGACGAAATCGTGGACGAGATCATCGCCACGTCGGAAACCACCCACCCTGGTGCGGGGCACTGTCCGTGACGGGCGAGAATAGGCGTATGAGTGCGCCCGAAAAGATCCCGAACGCCGGTAAGAAGGCGAAGGACCTCAACGAGGTCATCCGCTACACCCTGTGGTCTGTGTTCAAGCTGCGCGACAACCTGCCCGAGGACCGCGCCGGCTACGCCGACGAGGTCCAGGAGCTGTTCGACCAGCTCGCCGCCAAGGACATCACCGTCCGTGGCACGTACGACCTCTCCGGTCTGCGCGCCGACGCGGACGTCATGATCTGGTGGCACGCCGAGACGAGCGACGAGCTCCAGGAGGCGTACAACCTCTTCCGCCGCACCAAGCTGGGCCGCGCCCTCGAGCCGGTCTGGTCGAACATGGCGCTGCACCGCCCCGCCGAGTTCAACAAGTCGCACATCCCGGCCTTCCTGGCCGACGAGACGCCCCGCGACTACGTGAGCGTCTACCCCTTCGTGCGCTCCTACGACTGGTACCTGCTGCCGGACGAGGACCGTCGCCGGATGCTCGCTGACCACGGCAAGATGGCCCGCGGCTTCCCGGACGTCCGGGCCAACACGGTCGCCTCGTTCTCGCTCGGCGACTACGAGTGGCTCCTCGCCTTCGAGGCCGACGAGCTGCACCGCATCGTCGACCTCATGCGTCACCTGCGCGGTTCCGAGGCGCGGATGCACGTCCGCGAGGAGGTCCCCTTCTACACCGGCCGCCGCCGTTCCGTGGCGGACCTGGTGGCGGGCCTGGCCTGACGGCCGCCCTACCGACTCGGTGACGGCCCGGCGACCAGCCGGGCCGTCACCCCTCGACCCGGAAGATCAGACGGCGGACGGAGTTCCGACCGCCGCTCCAGCGACACCGGGTCCGGCTCCGGGTGCGGCGCGCACGACGCGCGCCGCACCGGCGTCTTTTCCGGGGCCTGCGGTACGGAAGCGGCCGGCACCGCCCCCGTCAGCAGATAGCGCTCCAGGTACCCGTTGACGCAGGCGTTCGCGCCGCCCCCGATGCCGTGCGTCCCGGCGTCCCGCTCGGTCACCAGGGCCGAACCCGCCAGCCTGCGCTGGAGTTCCAGTGCCCCCTCGTACGGTGTGGCCGCGTCCCGCTCGGCGGCCAGGATCAGCACCGGCGGCAGCACTCCCGGACCGGTCCGCACGTCCAGCGGATTCTGGCGTGGCGCCTTCCAGTACGCGCAGGGCAGGTTGGACCAGACGTTGTCCCAGGTCTCGAAGGGCGCGACCGCCGCGAGCCGGGTGTTGTCCCGGTCCCAGACGGCGAAGTCCTCCGGCCACGGCGCGTCGTTGCACTCGACGGCCGAGTAGACGGCGGCCTGGTTGCCGGTGTCCTCCGTGATCTCCTCGCTCGGCGCGGCCTGCGCGATCAACGGCTGCGCGTCGCCCTTCAGGTAGCGGGCCAGCGCGGTGGCGCGCAGCGGCCAGTAACCGTCGTGGTACCCGGTCTGCAGCATCGCCCCGTGCAGCTGGCCCGGGCCGACGCGCCCGCCGGCCGGCTTCGCCGCGAGTTCGGCGCGGACCTTCTCGTAACTCTCCTGCACCTGCTGGGCCGTGGAGCCGAGGCCGTACACCTTGTCGTGCTTGGCGACCCAGGTGCGGAAGTCGGCCCAGCGGCGCTCGAACGCCCGTGACTGGTCGAGGTTGTTGAGGTACCAGATCTGGCGCGGCGCGGGGTGGACGGGCGCGTCGAAGACCATCCGGCGCACCCGGTGCGGGAAGAGCGTGGCGTAGAGCGCGCCGAAGTACGTGCCGTAGGAGGCGCCCATGTACGTCAGTTTCGGCTCGCCGAGCGCGGCGCGCAGCAGCTCCAGGTCGCGGGCGTTGTTCAGCGAGTGGTAGTGCCGCAGCGCCTCGCCGGTGCGGGTCGCGCAGCCCCGCGCGTACGTCTTCGCGCGGGCGATCCGCTCCTTCTTGAAGACCTCGGACGGCTGGGTCGGCGCCGGGGTGGGGCCTGTGGAGCGGTCGGCGGGGTCCTGGCAGGAGACGGGCGCCGAGCGGCCCACGCCGCGCGGGGCGTAGCCAACGAGGTCGTACGCGGCGGCGATCCGCTTCCAGGCGGGGAGTTCGGCGACCATCGGGAAGTACGTGGACGACGCGCCGGGGCCGCCCGGGTTGTAGAGGAGCGCGCCCTGCCGGTCGGCGGCCGGTCCCGAGGCCTTGATCCGGCTGACCGTGAGCGGGATCCGGGTGCCTTCGGGGGCCGCGTAGTCGAGGGGGACCAGGAGGGTGCCGCACCGGACCGACGGCGGGAGCTTCTCGACCGCCGGGCAGTCGCCGAAGGCGATGCCTTCGGCGGCCGCGCGACGGGCGGCGGCGAGCACGCCGCCCGACTCGGCGGGCGGCGCGTTCCGTACGGGGGCGGGTGTGGCGGTGAGGGTGGACAGCAGCGCGGCCGTCAACGACCCGACGGTTCCGGTCAGCGCGAGGGCTTTCACGGCAGGATCGTTGGGGCCCGCGGACGCCGTGTAAAGGACCGCCGGGGCGTGTCGGCGGAAACGACCCGATCAGCCGCTGGAGCCGCCGCCGCAGCTGGAACTACTGCTGCTGCTGGAGCACGAACTGCCGCCGCTGCTGGACCCGCTGGAGCAGGAGCTGCCCCCGCCGGCGGATCCAGAGGATCCGCCGGAGCAGGCGCTGGCGGAACACCCGCCGCCCCCGAAGCCGCTGTCCGTACCGCCGCCTGCGCCACCCGTACCTCCCGAAGCACCGCCGCACGGGCCCGCGTTGCCCGGCGTACCCGCGCACCAGTGCAGGCTCGCGAGCAGGGCGACGTCCGAGGCGGACGAGGAGGAAGAGGAGGAGGTGCGGGCGGCCCTGGGCATCCGGGCGGCCGCGATCAGCTGGGTGCGCAGCTCCTCGTCCGGTACGGCGCGCAGTCCGCGCAGCGCGACCTGGTGCCCGGCGTCGGGCTCGTAGACGTGGTCGCGCTGGTACGCGGTGGCCGCCCGGCGGCCGCCCCGGGTGGTGCGGCCGGCGTTGTAGGCCCCGCAGACGAGGCCGGTGATGAAGCCGGCGAAGAGGACGGGCCCCACCTTGAAGACGAACGGAACCTGGAACCCGTCGAGGTCGACGGCCACGGTCACGACGATCGCGGGGATGAACATGAAGAAGGACACGAGGGCGAGGGCGAGGCACCAGCGCCGGCCGCTTCGGCGAACCTCGGGGTCCACCATCAGGCCGCGCGCCGCGAGGGCGTCGCCGATCTCCTGGACGGCGGGGCCGCGCATCACGGCGAGGCGCAGGTCGTGCAGGGCCGCGTGCGGGGCGGCGGCGAGCTCCTGGAGGACCGCCCGCTCGACATGGCTGCGGGGGGTCGCGCCGGGGCGCGGCACGACGATGCCGGGGCCTCCGACGGCGATCCGGCCGTCGGAGTGCAGGGCGGCGAGCGCGCTGTCGACGACCCGGGGCGGGCCGCCGATGAGGAACGCGGCCTCGCCGAGGTCGTGGACGGAGCCCCCGCGGGCGGCGCGGGCGGCGCGGAGGTGGACGATCAGCAGGGCGGAGCCGGTGAGCACGGCGGCCCAGACGAGCAGGGCGAACAGGTTCATGGGGACGTCACCTCCGTACGAGTGCGGTGCGGGCGGCACGGGCCGCGCGGGCGATCCGGCCGGCCGGTCGGGGCGGGCGGGCGCCGGCGCGGTCCTGCCACCAGCGGGTCAGCCGACGCCGGGCGTCGGGGTCCTCGGGGCGTCCCGCGACGAGCAGGTGCGCGACGAAGTCGAGGGCGTCGCGGCGGTAGCCGCCGGACATCGGGCGGGTCCGGGCGTACGCGCGGAACGCGGGGCGGTAGCCGTCGCCGAGGATCTCGGGCAGCTCGGGCGCGATCTTGGCGATCACGTCCGTCCGCTTCCCGACGAGGGCGCGGCTCTGCACCCCGATCCGCCGCGAGTCGAACCCCTCGGGCACGGGCGCTCCGGCGACGAGCGCGGACAGCAAGGAGGCCTGCGCGACGGCCACGCTCTGCCGCGCGGCGGGGTTCGGGGTCGGCCGGGGCGCGCGGGTGTCCGCGGCGGTTTCGGCGGGCTGCTCGGCCTCGGCCGTTTGCCGGGACTGCGGCATCGGGCCGCCCGAGACGCGGGCGCCCGCGCCGATCAGGGGTGCGGGGCCGGCGACGCGGGCCGTGGCCGCCCGGGCTGTGGCGGGCCGCGCGGCGGCGTCCCGCAGGCGGCCCCTGATCGTCGTCAGTTCCGAGGCCAGTTCCTCCGCCGGCGGGAAGTTGTCGTCGCGCTCCAGGAGGACGCCCGGCGGGGAGACCCGGGAGGCCAGGTCCGACAGGATGTCCAGGACGGGCTCCGGGACCGGGTGGGCGTGGGTGTCGTGCCACACGCCGTCGCGGGCGAGACCGCCCGCCACGTGGACGTACGCGATCGCCTCGACCGGCAGCTCGGAGAGCGCCTTCGCCGGGGACTCGCCCCGGTTGACGTGGTTCGTGTGCAGGTTGGCGACGTCGATCAGGAGCCGTACCCCCGTACGCTCCACCAGCTCCGCCAGGAACTGGCCCTCGGTCAGCTCCTCGCCGGGCCAGGCGATCAGCGCCGCGATGTTCTCCAGCGCCAGCGGCACGGGCAGCGCGTCCTGGGCGATCCGTACGTTCTCGCAGAGCACGTCCAGGGCGTCCCAGGTGCGCGGCACGGGCAGCAGGTGGCCCGCTTCGAGAACCGGGGTCGCCGTCAAGGCGCCCCCGGCGCGGACGAACGCGATGTGCTCCGTCACCAGCGGGGCGCCCAGCGCGGTCGCCGTCGCCGCCAGCTCCGCGAGCCGCGCCGGGTCCGGCCGGTCGGCGCCGCCGAGCCCCAGGGAGACCCCGTGCGGGACGACCGTGACCCCGCGCGCACGCAGCCGCGCCAGCGAGTCCGGCAGATGGCCCGCGCACACGTTCTCCGTGACGACCTCCACCCAGTCGACGCCCGGCAGCGCCTCCACCGCGCCCGCGATCTCCGGCCGCCACCCGATTCCGACTCCGAGTTCCGTCATGTCCCCCTCCTTCGGTCCCTCACCTGATGGCCCGGAACAACCCGTTCGAATCCAGTCAGGGGGACGTTCAGAGGTTGATTTGAGGTTCCGGAGGTACTAAGGGGTGTCTCGGCCCATTTCTGCCCTACGACATCGAGGGCGGCCCCTACGGCATCGAGTGCGGCGTCACGATCCCCGCGTCCGGCACCGGGCGCGACGTGAACGACTGGTCCGTCCCCGTCGGCCGTACCGGCGAGGGCGTCAACGGCGACGGAACCACCGGCGGCCCGGTCGGCGGCGCCGTCTTCCGCCCCGCCGCCTCGTTCGCCAGCGCGTCGAAGTCGACCATCCCGGTCGCCTCCAGCATGGTGATGTGGTCGAGCACGGTCTGGTTCGCGTCACTGGCCAGCTGCCGTATCAGCGTGTTGCGGGTCGTGTGCCGGACCTCGGCGACCAGCGCGAACACCTTGCCGTGCGCGTTGCGCAGCAGGTTCGCGAACTTCCGCTCGTACTCCTCCCCGCTCGCCGCTGTCAGCTCCCGCAGCCACCCCTGCTGCTGTTCGGTCGGCTGGTTCGGCAGCTCCACGCCCAGCCTCGCCGCCACGGTCCTGGCCCGCCGGTCCAGGTCCGTGTGGCCGACGACGAGATGGTCGCCGCACTCCACGATCGCCCGGCTCGGCGCGCGCTCGACGGCCTGCTGGCCGGCCGGGAGCTCCCAAAGCCCCGCGAGCCGTACCTTCACCAGGAAGTCCCGGTCCGTGGCGGACAGCGGCCCCCACGGCGTGGGCACGCTCGAAGCGTTCAGGTTCGCCTGACCGGTGCCCGAACGGTCGGCGTAGGACCAGACGGGGAAGGCGAGCGCGCCGATCGTGGCGACGAGCGCCGCGATGATGAGGGCCGTGCCGTTGACGCGTAGCGACAAGGTGTCTCCCGTACGTTCTCCGCGCCGGTGCGGGTCACCGGTGCCGTTCACCGCAGACTGAACCGCCAACCAGGCGGTCGTACAACCCACTTGGCGGTATCGGGAGATACGTGCGACAGGGCGGCCGTGTTCAGTCGCCGACCGGACCGAAGCCGGAGAACTCGGCCACGAACGCGCGCGAACGGGCACGAACGGGCGCGAGCCGGACCGTCACACCTGCCCCAGACGTACAACGGTCACCGCTGCCCCAGGCGCACATGGGAGCCGAACCGGTCGCTTCCCTCGGAGACGAAGGTCGGTCCGGGGGCGATCTCGGTGAAGCCCGCGTCGCGGACCACCGGCAGAGCGCTCGCCGTCAGCTCCGCCCAGTGCTCCGGCGTGGCCGGACGGACGGAGAGCGGGAAGCCGGCCTCGCGCCAGGACTTGCGGTCCGTGTCCGACAGCTCCCACCACAGGAGCTGCGCGGCGTGCCCCGCCTGGGCCATCGTCTTGCCCGCGGACATGTCCAGGTGCGGGTTGAGCCAGAGCGTCGGTGCGTCGGGGAGGGCCGCGCCGGGGGCCGTCGGGTCCTCCAGGTCCGTGCCGGACACCTGGAGCTTCGCCAGCTCCTTGGGCCAGCCGTCCAGCGGGATCGGCGGGAACACCCGTACCTCCGCGGACTCGCCCGTGACCGTGATCCCCGGGAGCTCCCCGGCCCGCCGCCACTCCGCGCCGCGCGCCCGGCGCACGACCTTGCGGATCCGGGCGTCCTGCCAGTCCGTCATCGCCCGTGCCCACTCGCCGTCGCCCGTGGAGCGCTCGTCGGCGAGGATCTCCAGGACGGCGCGGGCGGCGGTCTCCAGAGCGTCGGTACGCGCCGGGGGCTCGGCCCGCTCGATCCGTACGACGAGGGGCAGGACGAACTGCGGCTTCTCGTCGCGGACATCGGCGGGCACATCGGTGTGCACTTCGGTGCGGACGGCGGTGTGGATTTCGGTCTCGTTGCTGCTCACCCGGCCAGTTTGCCACTGCTCGCACAGGTGTTTCTTGTCGGATTGGTCGGTTCCGCGACAGGATGCCTTTCATGAAGAGTGATCTTTTTTCCACCGAACACCTTGCCGAGACCGCCGCGTTGCCGGGCATGAGCCTGCAGAACGCCAAGTGCGTGAAGTACGTCGTCAACGGAGAGATGCACGCCCGTCAGGGATCGATGATCGCCTTCCGCGGCGACCTGCAGTTCGAGCGCAAGGGCCAGGGCATCGGCGGCATGCTCAAGCGCGCCGTGACGGGCGAGGGCCTCGCGCTGATGGCCGTGCGCGGCCAGGGCGAGGCGTGGTTCGCGCAGGAGGCGCAGAACTGCTTCATCGTCGAGATAGAGCCCAACGACGCGCTCACCGTCAACGGCCGGAACGTGCTCTGCTTCGACGCCACACTCTCGTACGAGATCAGGACGGTGAAGGGCGCCGGCATGACCGGCGGCGGCCTCTTCAACAGCGTCTTCACCGGTCAGGGAAAGATCGCCCTGGCCTGCGAGGGCACCCCGATCGTCATCCCGGTCACCCCGCAGTCCCCGGTCTGCGTCGACACCGACGCCGTCGTCGGCTGGAGCGAGCAGCTCCAGACCTCGCTCCACCGCTCGCAGTCCATCGGCTCGATGATCCGCGGCGGCTCGGGCGAGGCCGTCCAGCTCCGCCTCGACGGCCAGGGCTTCGTCATCGTCCGCCCGAGCGAGGCCACCCCGCAGAAGGCCTCCAACTGAACCTGGAACGGGTGGGGCGCCGCTACGGCCCGCGCGGGCCGTGGGTGCTGCGCGAGGTCGACCTCGTCCTGCCCGCCGGCGCCCTCGTCCGGTTCACCGGCGCCAACGGCAGCGGCAAGTCGACGCTGCTGCGGGTCGTCGCGGGCGTCGACGCGCCGACGGAGGGCCGGATCACCGGCCGGCCGCCGCGCACCTCGTACGTGCCGGAGCGCTTCCCGGTCGCCCTGCCGTTCACGGCGACCCGCTATCTGACGCACCTCGGACGCGTCCAGGGGCTCGGCCGGACCGAGGCGGCCGAGCGGGCACGGGCGTGGCTGGAGCGCTTCGGCGCGGGCGCCTTCGCGGACGCCCCGCTCGCCGAACTCTCCAAGGGCAGCAGCCAGAAGGTCGCCGTCGCCCAGGCCCTGCTCGCGGACCCGGCGCTGATCGTCCTGGACGAGGCGTGGACCGGCCTGGACACCGCCGCGCGGCGCGAACTCGACCGCGCGGTCCGCGAGCGGGTCGCGGCCGGCGGCACGGCGGTCTTCGTCGACCACGACCCGCGCCGCCTCGCGGGGGAGGCCGACGCGGTGTACGAGGTGGAGGCGGGCCGGGTACGGGCGGGGGCTTCCGCGGGCGCCGCCGAGTGGAGTCCCGTCGTACCGCCGCCCCGCGCCCGGATCGTCGCCTCCGGCGGCCGCCCGCTCCCCGACGGGCTGCCCGGGGCACCCTCCCGCGAGCCGGGGCCGCGCCCCGACGGCACGGCGACGACGGCGTACGCGGTCGACGCCGCGCACTCCGACGCGCTGCTCCGGGCGCTGCTCGACGCCTCCTGGCACATCCACGAGCTGAGCACCGAAGGCGCCCGGACATGACGACCGCACTGCTGCGCTACCAGACCGACCTGCTGCTGCGCTCCCAGCGCTGGCTCGCACCGCTCCTCCTCTACGCGGTCTTCCTCGCCGTCGGCGTGCGCGGCGGGGAGCCCGTGCTCGGCTCCCTCGGCTACGCGGCCGCCGCGCTGCTCCCCGTCACGGCCTGGCTGGTACGGATCTGCCTCGGTCAGGAGCCCGCCGCCGCGCGGAACGTGGTGGCCGCCGCGGCCGGGCGGCAGCGGGCGCACGTGGCGGCGCTCCTGGCCGCCGTCGCCTGCGCGGCCCCGCTCGGGGCGGTCGCGGTGCTCGCCGTGACGGCGGTCGCCGACCTGCGGGGCGTCGGTGCGGCGCGGGCCGTGGCCGCGGGGCTCCTCGCCACGAGCACCTGTGTCCTGACCGGCGCCGCCGTGGGCGCCCTCACCGGCCGGCCGCTGCTGCGCTCCCGGGGCTGGTCCCTCGGGGCGCTGGTCCTGGGCTCGCTGCTCGCCCTGGTGACGACCGGCTCCCCGGCGAAGCACGCCGTGACGGGCCTGGTCACCGGCGCGCGTGCCGCGACGGTCACGCTGCCGTGGGCCGCCCTCCCGGGCGCCCTGCTCCTCGCCGCCGTCGCGGTGGCGGTCAGCGTCAGGGCCACGGCCTGGCGGGAGTGAGTACGCTCGACGCCATGGATTCGGACGTGGACTCGGGCTCGGGCGCGTACTGCGAACCCGTACGCGCGGAAGGGGCAGCGGAAGCGGCGGCGACCGGCCGTACGGCGGCGGAAGGGCCGCCGTACGCCGAGTGCGTGCTGTGCCGGCAGCCGACCGAGTACCCCGAGTCGGCCAAGGGGATCACGCTCTGCCCGGTCTGCGAGTGGCAGGAGGCCCAGCGCTCCGCCTGCTCGGGCTAGGAAGTGCCGGAGCGACCGGCCATCAGCTCCGAGACCTTCACGAAGCGGTAGCCCCTCGCGCGCAGTTCGGGCACGATCTTCCGGATCGCCTGCTCGGTGACGGGCGCGGCGCTGCGCGTGCAGTGCATGACCACGAGCGAGCCGGGCTTCACCCCGTCGAGCACCTGCTCGGCGACCGCGTCGCCGTCCTTGGCGAAGGCGTCGCCGCTGACGACGTCCCACTGCACCGCCGTGACCTTCGCGGGCGCCAGCGCGCGCAGCGCCCCGTCGTCGTAGCAGCCGCCGGGGAACCGGAAGTACGGCACGACATTGCGCGCCCCCGCCTTCCGGAACGCCTCGAAGGCCCGCTTCACATCGGCGGCCATGTCCTGCTTCCCGACCGTCGGCAGTCCGTAGCAGGGCGAGGCGAAGGCGTAGTGGCTGTACGAGTGGTTGGCGATCTCGAAGCGCGGGTCGGTGCCGATGGACCGCGCCTGGTCCGGGTACTCCTCGGCCCACCGGCCCGTCATGAAGACGGTCGAGTCGACCTTCAGCCGCCGCAGGGTCTCGATCAGCGCCGGGTTGTCGAACCGCTCACCGCTCGCGGCCCGACGCCCCTGGTCGGCCGTCATGTCGGCGTCGAAGGTGAGGGCGACGACCTTGTCGCCCCCCTTGCGGGCCCGCTCGAAGACCGGGGTGAGCCCGCCGGGCCCGGGCGCCATCGTCGGCGGCGCCTTGTGGACGACGGCCGGTCCGGGCGCGGCACCGGCACTGGCGCCGGCGCTGGCGACCGGCTTGGGGTTGGACGGGGTGGGGCTCGACTTCGTGGGGCTCGACTGCTTGGCGGACGGTCTTTCAGGCCCCGTCGCCGTGTCGGCCGCGCCCCCGCCGCAGCCGACGAGTACGGCACCCAGCAGAGCAAGCGCCGACAGTTTTCGTACAGAAATGGTCACGCACGGAAACTAACCGATCAGGTCGCGAGCAGCCGCTTCCGGCACTCCGCCACGTCGAAGTCGCCCGGCGGGTACTGCGGGTCCAGGGCGGTGAGGTGTTCCAGGAGGAGCTTGCTGATCGCCCAGTTGCGGTACCACTTGCGGTCCGCCGGGATCAGATACCAGGGCGACTCCTCCGTCGAGCACCGTTCGAGCGCGAGTTCGTACGCCTCCTGGTACGCGGGCCACAGCGCCCGCTCCTCGATGTCGCCCGCGTTGAACTTCCAGTGCTTCTCCGGGTTGTCCAGACGCTCCAGGAGACGGGCGCGCTGTTCCTCGTACGAGACGTGCAGGAAGACCTTGACGATCGTCACGCCGTCGTCGGTCAGCGACTCCTCCCAGCGGTTGATCTGGCCGTAGCGGCGGCCGAGATCGCGGCGGGGGACCAGTTCGCGGACGCGGGCGATGAGGACGTCCTCGTAGTGCGAGCGGTCGAAGATGCCGATCTCGCCCGGCACCGGCAGCGCCCGGGCGATCCGCCAGAGGAACGGGTGGCCGCGCTCCTCGGCGGTCGGGGCCTTGAAGGCGCGGATCCGGCAGCCGGACGGGTTGAAGAACCCGATGACGTGCTTGACCGTGCCGCCCTTGCCGCTGGTGTCCATGCCCTGGAGGACGAGCAGCAGCCGGCGCCGGTCGCCGGCCGTGCTCGCCGCGTACAGGCGCTCCTGGAGGTCGGCGAGGTCGGGGCCGAGCAGGGCCGTCGCCGCGATCCCTGCCACCTTGTCCGGTGGGCCGTCCGGGATCTCCGAGGCGGAGTACGCGGACAGGTCGACCGGCTTGCCGACGGGCAGGCGCAGGACGTCCCGGAGGACCGGCTCCCGCTTCCGCCGGCCGTCGAGCTGTGACTTCGCGCTCTTCGCGCTCGTCGCGTTCTTGTCGCGCTTCTCGTTCCGCTCTTGCTTCCCGCGCTTGTCCTGCTTCTGCTTGTCCTTGTCCTTCTTGGCCACCTCGCCGACCCTTCCCGTCCGTCGACCCGTCCGCCCGGCCCGCGCCTTCCCCCCCCGATCCTGCGACGGAAAGCGCGGGCGCGCGACCGGGCGTCGGCGGCGGCTAGGTGGGCGCCGTCAGCACCAAGGGCCCCGCACGGCGAACGTCGTCCCCGGCGTATAGCAGTTGACGTACATGGTCGTGCCGTCCGGGGAGAACGTGACCCCCGCGAACTCGCCCCACTCCGGGGCCTGTGGCGTGCCGATGTTCTGGGCCCCGCGGGCCACCGCGTACACCTCGCCCTTCCGGGTCAGGCCGTACACGTGCTGCGCCCCCTCGCCGTCCTCGCAGACCATCAGGCCGCCGCTCGGGGCGAGGCAGATGTTGTCCGGCGACTCGCCGGGGAGCTGGATGTCCGTGCTCGGGCCGAAGACGACGACGAGGGTCAGCCGGCGCCGCTGCGGGTCGTACCGCCACACCTGGCCGAAGTGCGTCGCGCCCGAACCGTCGGCGGTCCGGGCGAAGGACGAGACGAAGTAGACGGACCGGTCGCCCCAGTAGCAGCCCTCCAGCTTCTGCGCGTGCGTGATGCCCCGCGGCCCGAAGTCCTGGAGCCTGATGGGCGTCTCGGCCGCCTGCGGGTCCGGCACGGGAACCCACTCGACCCCGTCGAAGCTCGCCCCGGTCTCCTGGATCACCGAGAGGTCGGGCACGCCCGGAACCCGCATGGCCTCCAGCGCCCCGCCCGCGCGCAGCGAACCGTGGCCGCCCAGCGGCTTCTCGGGCAGGAAGCGGTAGAAGAGCCCGAAGGGCTTCTCGAACGCGTCCTCCGTCTCGTACACGATCCCGCTGCGCGGATCGACGGCGATCGCCTCGTGCTGGAACCGGCCCATGGCCGTGAGCGGTACGGCTCCGGTGCGGCGCGGGTCGGCGCCGTCGACCTCGAAGATGAAGCCGTGGTCCTTGGTGTAGCCGTTGGTCCCGGCTCGGTCCTCGGTCTCCTCGCAGGTGAGCCAGGTGCCCCAAGGGGTCGGCCCGCCCGCGCAGTTGACGGCGGTGCCGGCGATCGCGACCCGCTCGTCGAGGACGTTGCCGCGCCCGTCGAGTGTGAGCGCCGTACAGCCGCCCTTCGCGGCCGGGTCGTACGTCAGGCCCTCGACCGTCGGGACGCCGATCTTGCCGGTGACCCGGTTCTCGTGGTTGCGGACCAGATGGACGCGGCCCCGGCGGCCGGGGAAGGCGCCCATGCCGTCGAAGTTGCTGGGGACGGGGCCCTCGCCGGAGCGGAGGGGGTCGCCCTGGCGGGAGAGGACCGTGTAGCGGAATCCCTTGGGGAGGTCGAGGAGACCGGCGGGGTCCGGGATGAGGGGGCCGTAGCCGGCGTGGCCCCGGGCGGCGGCGGTACCGGCGAAGAGCTCGCCGAGGGCGCCCGAGAAGGCGATACCGGCGACGGAGGCGCCGGTGCGGGAGAGGATCTGACGTCGTGTCGCGGACATGCTGAGGCAACCCACTTCTGTTGGCGGACAGAGAGGTGTGGCGGGCACGTGTGACGTACGTACGCGTGTGGCGGGCGTACGTCGGTGGCGTACTCGCGTGGCGTGTTTCGTGTGACCCGCATGTGTGTACCACGTGGTCTGGTGACACGTGAACCCATGCGGGCCTCACGGCCTCATAAGGCGTCAGAAGCGTTACGGATCAGACCAGTTCGGCGGTCAGGGTGATCGTCGTACCCGTGAGCGCCTGGCTGACGGGGCAGTTCTTCTTCGCGTCCTCGGCCAGGGACTGGAACTGGTCCGCGTCCAGACCCGGAACCTCACCGCGGACGGTCAGGTGGATGCCCGTGATGCCCTCGCCCGGCTGGAAGGTGACGTCGGCCTTGGTCTCCAGGCGGGTCGGCGGGTTGCCCGCCTTGGCCAGGCCGTTGGAGAAGGCCATCGAGAAGCAGGACGAGTGCGCGGCGGCGATCAGCTCCTCCGGGCTGGTCCTGCCGTTCGGCTCCTCGGCGCGGGACGGCCAGGAGACCTCGTACGAGCCGAGCTTGGAGGAGTCGAGGGTGACGACGCCCTTGCCCTTGAGGAGGTCGCCCTCCCAGACGGTGTGGGCGTGGCGGACGGTGGCCATGTGAATCCCTTTCGATCGGGTATGGCCCCCAACCTACTGCTCGACCAAGCCCTTCGCGTCGCGAGCGAGCGCGGTGAGCCGGGAGATCGCCCGGAAGTACTTCTTGCGGTACCCGCCGTTCAGCATCTCCTCGCTGAACAGCCGGTCGAAGGGGAGCCCGGAGGCCAGGACCGGGACCTCCCGGTCGTAGAGCCGGTCGGCGAGGACGACGAGCCGCAGCGCGGTCGACTGGTCCGGGACCGCCTGCACGTCCGTGAGACAGACCGCCGCCAGGTCGTCGGTGAGCGCGCCGTACCGGCTGGGGTGGACCTTGGCCAGGTGGTCGAGCAGATGCGGGAAGTCGTCGAGGGAGGCGCCGGGGGTCGCGTACGCCGCCTTCGTCACCTGTTCGTCGGAGTACGGCGCCGGTGCCTCGGGCAGCCCGCGGTGGCGGTAGTCCTCGCCGTCTATCCGGAGCGGACGGAAGTGCGCGGAGAGGCCCTGGATCTCGCGGAGGAAGTCGGCGGCGGCGAACCGGCCCTCGCCCAGCTTGCCCGGCAGCGTGTTGGAGGTGGCGGCGAGCGCCACGCCCGCCTCGACCAGGCGGCTGAGCAGGGAGGAGACGAGGACGGTGTCGCCCGGGTCGTCCAGTTCGAATTCGTCGATGCAGAGGAGCCGGTGACCGCTCAGGGTCTTCACGGTCTGCTGGAAGCCGAGCGCGCCGACCAGGTTCGTCAGCTCCACGAAGGTACCGAAGGCCTTGAGCCCCGGCTCGGCGGGCGTCGCGTGCCAGAGGGAGGCGAGCAGGTGGGTCTTGCCGACGCCGTACCCGCCGTCGAGGTAGACACCGCGCGGCCCGCTGGGGGCGGCCGGCTTCTTCGCGAACCAGCGGCTGAGGGCCGGCCGCTTGCCCGCGCCGGTGGCGTGGGCGCCGCCGAGCCCCTCGGCGAAGGAGCTGAGGACCTTGACCGCGTCGGTCTGGCTGGGCTGGTTCGGGTCCGGGATGTACGTGTCGAAGCGGACCGAGTCGAACCGCGGCGGCGGCACCATCTCCGCGACGAGGCGGTCGGCGGGGACATGGGGCTCCCGGGCGCAGAGGGAGGCCGGAGCCGCTTCGGTGGAAGCCGCTTCGGTCATGGCACGGGGGGCGTGGGAGGCACGGGTCGACACAGTTCCCCACTCTAAGCGCCGTGTCAGACTGCGAGGATGCGACGCCTGTTCCCTGTGACGGACATGACAGCCACGACGGCCCCGACGGCGGTCGGTGTCTTGGACAAGGAGGGGTCCGGGCCTGACGCTCTCCGTGACCGGGAGTGGTCCCTCGACGAGCTCGCCGATGCCTACGCGTATCCGGAGCTCGCCCCCGGCGAGAGCTGGCTGCGCGCCAACATGGTCTCCTCGCTCGACGGCGCCGGGCAGCACGACGGCCGGTCCCAGCCGCTCTCCTCCGACAGCGACATGCGGATCTTCGGCACCCTGCGCGGCCTCGCCGACGTGATCGTCGTCGGCGCGCAGACCGTGCGCCAGGAGGGATACCGCCCGGCACGCGCGCGTGAGGCCTTCGCGGCCCGCCGGGCGGCCGCCGGGCAGGGGGTCGCGCCGGTGATCGCCGTGGTCAGCGCCTCCCTCGGCCTCGACTTCACGCTGCCGCTCTTCACCGAGTCCCTGGTCCCGACCCTCGTCCTGACCGGCGCCGGGGCGCCCGCCGACCGCGTCGCCGAGGCCCGGGCGGCCGGGGCGGAGGTGGTGATCGCGGGCGACGGGACCGGCGTCGAGCCGGGCCGCGCGGTGGCGGCGCTCGCCGAGCGGGGGCTCCGGCGGCAGCTGACCGAGGGCGGTCCCCGGCTCCTGGGCCAGTTCGTGGCGGCCGGGGTCCTCGACGAGATGTGCCTGACGGTCTCGCCGACCATGACGGCGGGCAGTGCGCAGCGCATCGCCGGAGGCCCGTCCGTGGCCGTCCCGCAGCGGTTCGACGTGGCGTCCGTGCTGGAAGAGGCCGGGTTCCTTTTCACCCGCTACCGTCGGATCTGACAATCGGCGGAATTTGTCGTTC
This sequence comes from Streptomyces sp. NPDC026092, assembly GCF_040638605.1. Lineage (NCBI taxonomy): Bacteria > Bacillati > Actinomycetota > Actinomycetes > Kitasatosporales > Streptomycetaceae > Streptomyces > Streptomyces sp. NPDC026092. Next base: position 16,973 of record NZ_JBEZYN010000020.1, on the reverse strand, counting down.
CGGTTAGCTTCCGCTGGGCACACTTACCCCCGTAGACCCCGTGCGGGCACGGGGAAGGATGGTTTCCGCAGAAGGGCTCCTGAGGTGTTCACAAGCGTTCTGATGATCGAGAAGCCCCTCACGTCCGTCGACGTGGAATTCGTCACCACCCTGCACGGCGACGAGGAAGTGTCCTTCATCGTTCTGATGCAGCCCCGTGGTGACCAGGCCGATGTACTGCTGCGCGCCATCGACGACGTCGCCATGGGCGAACTGAAGGAAGCGACCCGCGAGGGTGAGGAGCCGGAGGGCAAGGCGGCCCGTGTCCCCGCCGAGCAGGCCCTGGAGTACTCCCTCCAGGGGCTGCGGAACGCCGGCTGCGAGGCGGTCGGACAGGTGGTCGAGGACCACCCCCTGGACAAGATGAAGTCCGTGGTCGAGGAGTCCGAGGCGGACGAGGTCATCGTGCTGACGGCCCCGCACTATGTGGAGGAGTTCTTCCACCGCGACTGGGCGTCACGGGCCCGTCACAAGGTCGGCGTACCGGTCCTGAAGCTGTTCGCGCACAGCGAGGCGGAGAACGCGGAGGGGTAAGGGGACGTGTCGTGGCCGCCCCGCCCGTGCGGGGCGGCCGCCGCGTAGGGCGCGGGCGCGCCCCGGGGGCCGTCAGCCAGGGGCTGTCACAGGGAGCCACTAGGCTGGGGACCTCCTGTACGTCGTCCCCCGGGGAGAACACTCATGGCACCCGCCATCCCTACCGCCATGGAACGGCCGCACTTCATCGGCATCGGCGGTGCCGGAATGTCGGGCATCGCGAAGATCCTCGCCCAGCGCGGAGCGAAGGTGGCCGGCAGCGACGCGAAGGAGTCCGCGACCGCCGAGGCGCTGCGCGCGCTCGGGGTCACGGTGCACATCGGGCACGCCGCCGGCCACCTCGCGGACGACGCCTCCGCCGTCGTCGTCTCCAGCGCCATCCGCGCCGACAACCCCGAGCTGGCCCGCGCCGCCGAGCTGGGCATCCCGGTCGTCCACCGCTCCGACGCGCTCGCCTCCCTCATGGACGGCCTGCGCGCGATCGCCGTCGCCGGTACGCACGGCAAGACCACGACCACGTCGATGCTGGCCGTCGCGCTCACCGAGCTCGGTCTCGACCCCTCGTACGCCATCGGCGGCGACCTCGCGGGCCCGGGCACCAACGCCCGGCACGGCGACGGTCAGGTCTTCGTGGCCGAGGCGGACGAGAGCGACCGGAGCTTCCAGAAGTACGACCCCGAGGTCGCGATCGTCCTCAACGTCGAGCTGGACCACCACGCGAACTACGCCTCCATGGACGAGATCTACGAGTCCTTCGAGGCCTTCAGCGCCAAGATCCGCCCCGGTGGCACCCTCGTCGTCGGCGAGCACGCGGGCGCGCGCGAGCTTGCGCGCCGCGTCGCGGGCCGGCAGGACCTCCGGATCCTCACCGTCGGCGAGTCCGCGGATTCCGACGCCCGGATCCTCTCGATCACCCCGAAGGGCATGACCAGCGAGGTCGTCGTCCTCCTCGACGGCGTCGAGCACACCTTCACCGTCTCCGTCCCCGGCCGTCACTACGCGCACAACGCGGCCGCGGCCCTCGCCGCCGGCTCCCGCGTGGGCATCGACCCGGCGGAGCTGGCCCAGGCCCTCACCGCGTACACCGGAGTCGGCCGCCGCCTCCAGCTCAAGGGCGAGGCCGCCGGCGTGCAGGTCATCGACTCGTACGCGCACCACCCCACCGAGATGACCGCCGACCTGGAGGCCATGCGCGGCGCCGCCGGGGCCGCGCGCCTCCTGGTCGTCTTCCAGCCCCACCTCTTCTCCCGCACCCAGGAGCTCGGCAAGGAGATGGGCGACGCCCTGGGCCTCGCCGACGCCTCCGTGGTCCTGGACATCTACCCGGCCCGCGAGGACCCGATCCCGGGCATCACCAGCGAGCTGATCATCGCGGCGGCCCGCGCGGCCGGCGCGGACGTGACGGCGGTCCACGACAAGGGCACGGTCCCGGACGTCGTGGCGGGAATGGCCAGGCCCGGTGATCTCGTTCTGACGATGGGCGCGGGCGACGTCACGGACCTCGGTCCGGAGATCCTCGCCCGCCTGTCGAGCTGAGGAGCATGTGATGGCGTCGTACGAGGTCGAGAAGCCGGACGAGCAGTGGCGCGCGGAGCTGACCCCGCAGGAGTACCAGGTCCTGCGCCAGGCGGGCACCGAGCCCGCGTTCCGGGGTGAGTACACGGACACGAAGACGAAGGGCGTCTACTCCTGCCGGGCGTGCGGCTCCGAGCTGTTCACGTCGACGGAGAAGTTCGAGTCGCACTGCGGCTGGCCGTCCTTCTACGACCCGAAGGAGAGCGAGGCGGTCGAGCTGATCGAGGACCGCTCGCACGGGATGACGCGCACCGAAGTCCGCTGCGCGCGCTGCGGCTCGCACCTGGGCCATGTCTTCGAGGGCGAGGGCTACCCGACCCCGACGGACCAGCGGTACTGCATCAACAGCATCTCGCTGCGCCTGACGCCGGACGAGGGCTGACCGGCCGCTCCTTTATTCGTTGGAGGTCCCGGCGGGGCACTGCCAGGGTGTGGCGCATGACGCCGCACCCCGCAGAGCGACTCCTGACGGAGCCGCATGCCCCGCCGGTACTGCGCAGACGACCTGAGCTCGAGGTGGACGCGTGACCGGCCCCGTACACGTCGTCTATGCGCACCCCAGTGAGCGGAGCTTCACGCGCGAGGTGCTCGACGCGTTCCTCGGCGGCCTTGCCGACGCCGGTCGGCCGTACACGGTGTCGGACCTCTACGCGATGGACTTCCGCGCGGAGCTCACGCGGGCCGAGTACGAGCGCGAGTCCGGGTACGACGCCGACGCGCCCGTCCCCGAGGACGTCGCCGCCGAGCACGCCAGGCTCGCCGTCGCCGACACGTGGGTGTTCGTCTACCCGGTGTGGTGGGCGGACTGCCCGGCCAGGCTCAAGGGCTGGTTCGACCGCGTCTGGACGGTGGGGTTCGCCCGGGGAGTCACCGGTCCGCGCCGCATGGTGGCCGAGAAGGCCCTGGTCCTCTGTACGGCCGGGTACGACATCGCCGAACTCGAAGCCTCCGGCTGCTACCGCGCGATGAGGACCGTCATGCTGACGGACCGTATCGGCGAGCGGGCGAGGGCGAGCGAGTTCGTCGTCCTCGGCGGCTCCGCGGGCGCGAGTGCGAGCGGCTGGCAGGTGCTCAAGGGTGAGCACCTGGCCAGGGCGGCGGCGCTGGCGCGTTCGGTCTGACGCCCAGCGGTTCAGCGGGTCTTCGCCGCCTCGGTCTCGGGGGCGGCGCTCCGCGGCTGCGCGTCGGAGCGGCCCCCGCGCCGCCGGGCGAAGTCGCCGACGGCGAGGGTCAGGACGCCCGCGAGCAGGCCCCAGAAGGTCGAGCCGATACCGAAGAGCGTGAAGCCGGACGCGGTCGCGAGGAGGGTGACCACGGCCGGTTCGCGCAGGCGGTCGTCGCGGAGGGCCGAGGTGAGGGAGCCGCCGATCGTGCCGAGCAGGCCGATGCCCGCGATGCCCAGGACGAGGGCCGGCGGCATCGCCGTCAGCAGCCAGCCGACCGTTCCGCCGAAGAGGCCGACCAGCAGATAGAAGACCCCCGTCCAGACACCGGCGATGTACCGCTTCCTGGGGTCGGGGTGGGCCGCCTCGCCACTGCAGATGGCGGCGGTGATGGCGGCCAGGTTCAGGCCGAAGCAACCGAAGGGCGCGAGGACGGTGTTGACCGTTCCGGTCCAGGTCAGGAGGGGTGAGATCGGGGTGGAGTAACCGGCGTTGCGGAGCACGGCCACCCCGGGCAGGTTCTGCGAGGCCATGGTCACGGCGAAGAGCGGCAGGCCGACGCCTATCAGGACCTGCCAGTCGAACTCGGGGCGTACGAAGGCCGGTTCGGCGAGCGTGAGCTCGAAGCCGTCCAGCTTCCACGAGCCCTGCCACGCCGTCGCGGCGACACCGACGGCGAGCGCCGCGACGACCGCGTACCGGGGGAACCAGCGCCGGCCGACGAGGTACGCCAGGAACATGGGGACCGCGATGACGCCGTTCCGCTCCATCTGCGTGAAGAGTTCGGTGCCGAACTGGAGCAGGACACCGGCGAGCAGCGCCGAGGCGAGCGGGACCGGGATCCGGTTCATGATCCGTTCGAACCAGCCGGTGACCCCGCTGATGACGATGAGCACGGCGGACAGCAGGAACGCCCCGACCGCCTGAGCCATCGTCACCCCCTGCAGGCCGGTGGCGAGGAGCGCGGCGCCGGGCGTCGACCAGGCCGTCACCACGGGGGCGCGGTAGCGCAGCGAGAGGCCGATGCAGGTGACCCCCATCCCGATGCCGAGGGCGAAGACCCAGGAGGTGAGCTCGGCGGAGGTGGCCCCCGCGGCTTTGGCGGCCGTGAAGACGACGGCCACGGAGCTGGTGACGCCGATGAGCACGGCGAGGAATCCGGCGGAGACGGCGGTGGTCGGCGCGGCGGATCGAATATGTCGTATGAAATCCATGGCCCGGGCATCCTGGCACACCGACTTCCGGGCGCCCGAGGGGTTTTCCACAGCCCTTGTCGCGAGGGCCCGGATGGCCGCAAGATCCAGGAGTGATCCATTTTGGGGAGGGGAAAATGATCAAGGGGAGCAATGCCTTCGTACCGACGGTGCCGCTGCGGATCGCGGTGCGGGGCGGGGTGGACGTCGCGGCGCTGCTGCTGACGGAGACGGGCCGGGTCCGGGGGGACGCGGACATCGTGTTCCACGGGGCACCGGTCCATCCCTCGGGCGCGGTGCGCCTGTTGGGGGACGACCAGGGCACGGTCTGGCTGGAGGCGGGCCTCACGGCGATCGAGGGGGACATCGCCCGGGTCCTCGTGGTCGCCTCGACGGAGAACGGCGCGCTGCGGGACGCGCGGGGCCTGTCCGCGGTGGCGTTCGCGCCGGACGGCACGTCGGTCGCGGGGTACGACGTGACGGACGCGGGCGGCGAGACGGCGATGGTCTTGGCGGAGCTGTACCGGAAGGCGGGGGGCTGGAAGTTCCGCGCGGTGGGCCAGGGTTGGCTGAACGGCCTGGCGGGCCTGGCGAGCGACTACGGGGTGGACGTGGCAGAGGGGCCGGGGGCGGGGGGCGCGGGACCGGGACCGGTTCAGGGCCCGACGGCGGCTCCGCCCCCAGACTCCGGCTCCGGCTTTCCGGGCTCCCGGGCCCGGGCCCGCGCCCACGGTGGTGGTTCCGGCCGCGCCGCCGGGCGGAGTGCAGGACTGGACGTTCGGTGCGGTGTTCCCGCCGTACACGCAGAGCGGCAGGGACAACGAAGTCCTCACGGTGGACGGCCTTCCGCCGGGGCCGGTCGTGGTCGAACTCGAGATACGGGGAGACGGTTACACGGGCCTCTGGACCCTCAACCGGCTGAACAAGGAGGGGGATAACCTCGTCAACAGCACCGAGGAGAATTTCCGGGGCCGCACACTCGTCCAGGTCCCCGGAAGCGGTCGACTGCGCCTCAAGCTGAGGGCGGAGGGCCCCTGGCAGTTCCAGGTCCTGCCGCTGGCCGCCGCGACGCGCCTGACGGAGCAGGAGATGGAGAACCGGGGCCCCGACGTCTTCCTCCACACGGGCGGGACGGCCGATCTGGCCCTGCACTACCGGGGCGACGACAACCTCATCGTCCACCTCTATGAACTGGAGGGCCACGACGACCCCACGACGCTGCCCAGTTACGAGAACGTGGTCAACGAGATCGGCAAGCGCCGGGAGACCGTTCCGCTGCCGGAGGGCCCGGTCATCGTGCACATGGAGATGGCCGACGGCCCGTGGCGGGGACGGCTGAAGCACCTCCAGCCGCACAGCCGCCGGCCGACCGACGGCCGGCCCGCACCGGTGACCGACATGAGCAAGGCCCAGGGCTGGCTACGCCGAGGGAGGCGCTGACCGTCCCGACGGCGAGGTCCCACCGCCCGCAGTAGGGAGAAGATCGAGGTGCTCTCGCTGCGGGGGAGTCCCGCGAGCCTCTGCGGCCGGTAGGGGCCCGGGTGGGCCGGGAAGTGGCGGCGCGGAAGGGCCAGTTGCCGGCTGCGATCGCAAGCCTGTCACTCAAGATCATGTGAGCGACCGCACATCTGAAGCGCCGCCTGCCGGCGGTCAGGTCCTCGGCTCCAGCAGGTCCCAGCGGTTGCCGTAGAGGTCTTCGAAGACGGCGACCGTGCCGTACGGCTCGTGGCGGGGGGTCTCCAGGAAGCGGACGCCTGCCGTGGTCATGCGGGTGTGGTCGCGGGTGAAGTCGTCGGTGTGGAGGAAGAAGCCGACCCGGCCGCCCGTCTGGGCGCCGACGGCGGACTCCTCCGCCGGGTTCTTCGCCCGGGCCAGGACCAGGGCCGTGCCGGAGGGGCCGCCCGGCGGGCGGACGACGACCCAGCGGGTGCCGTCGCCGCGGTCGGTGTCCTCGACGAGGTCGAAGCCGAGGGCATCGGTGTAGAAGGCGACGGCCTCGTCGTAGTCACGGACGACGAGAGTGACGAGAGCGATGAAGGACATACCACGAGGTTATACGTATGACCGATCGGGCGCCACGCGGTGCGACAATGCACCGCATGGACGCCCAGCTGCTCGCCGAGCTCACCGACCGCGCCCGGCTCCTCGCCGTCCCCGGCCGGCGGCGGATCCTCGGGCTCGCCGGGGCGCCCGGGGCGGGGAAGTCCACCCTCGCGGCGCGGCTCGTCGCCCGGCTCGACGGCCTCGCCGTCCTCGTGCCGATGGACGGCTTCCACCTCGCCCAGGCCGAGCTGGAGCGGCTCGGGCGCGCCGGGCGGAAGGGGGCGCCGGACACCTTCGACGCCGCCGGGTACACCGCCCTGCTCGCCCGGCTCCGTGTCCCCGAGCCGGGTACGACCGTCTATGCCCCCGCGTTCGACCGCGCCCTGGAGGAGCCCGTCGCCGGGGCGGTGCCCGTCGCGCCGGAGGTCCCGCTCGTCGTCACCGAGGGGAACTACCTGCTCCACGACGAGGGTCCGTGGGTCGATGTCCTGCCGCTGCTCGACGAGGCGTGGTTCCTGGAGCTCGACGACAACCGCCGGGTGCCTCGGCTCGTCGAACGCCACGTCCGCTTCGGCAAGGAGCGCGCCCACGCCGAGCGGTGGGTCCGCGACTCCGACGAGTCCAACGCCCTGCTCGTCGCCCGGGGCAGGGGCCGTGCCCACCTCGTCGTGAGCATGAGCTAGGGCCTTTCGTTTGGATCATGCCGGGCTCGCGGGGTCTGGTGCCGCGCCTCGCCGCGTTGTCGTCGGTTGCCAACGCTCCGCGTTGACGCCCTCCTCCGCCTTGCGATGCACGGCACCAGACCCCGCTCCCTGATCCGGCCTGATCCAAACGAAAGGCCCTAGTGGGACCGGCCGGCGTGGTCCGTCGCCGCTTGCGCCAGAGCCCGGACGATCGGGTGCGGGCGTGAGCCGTCGCCCGCCAGTTCCGGCTGGAAGAGCGTGGTCAGGAAGAAGGGGTGGCCCGGCAGTTCCGCGATCCGGACCTGCCCGCCCTCGTCCTCGCCCGTGAACCGCAGTCCGTGCGCCCGCAGCGTGTCCAGGTGGCGGGTGTCGGGGCCGTAGGAGCAGTGGTACCGCTCCGTCGTCCGCTCGGTGCCGAGCACCGACTCCGCGAGCGAGCCCGGCGTGACCCGCACCGCCCCCTCGTGGCCGACCAGTGAACAGGCGAGCGGCGCGATCAGCAGGTCGTCGTCGGCCGCCGCCGGGTCGTTCTCGGCGTGCGCGGCGGCGGTCAGGCCGCAGACGTCGCGGGCGAACTCCAGCAGCGCGTGCTGGAAGCCGCCGCAGGTGCCGAGGAAGGGGATGCCGTCCTCGCGGGCGGTACGGATCGCGGCCAGCGCGCCCTCCTCGCTCTCGTACGGGCTCCCCGGCAGCACCCACACGGCGTCGAAGCCCTTCACCGCGCCCGGTGCCTCCGCGTCGCCGGTCGGGATCCAGTACGCGTCGAGGACGAGGCCGTCGCGCTCGGCCAGCGCGTCGAAGAGAGTGGGGATGCGGACGTGGGACTTCACGTGCGGGGAGCGGTCGCCGACGAGGGCGACGCGGGGGGTGTGCCGGGTGATGGTCGATGCCTGGTTCATGCCGACCATGCTGGTCGGACGGGCTCGTTCACGTCCAACGATGATTCCTGCACTCCCGATCGCGAACGCTTATGACGTCGACCCGCGCTGACCAGGTAGCCTCGCGACCGCACACGTTCACGGGGGAGTCGTCGCACATGTATCCGATCCAGTTCGAGTTGCCGTACCAAGGCCCGCATCACGGAGGGCTGCGGAAGCGCTCCACGCACTCGTGGGCCGGAACGGTGGCCGGTTTCGGGACGGTCGAGCTGTCGACGCCCGCGGAGGAGGAGTTCGCCCGGGATCTCGTCGGCGCCTGGGTGTCCGGGCGGGGGATACCGCCCATGTCGTTCCTCGGCGTCGGCTTCCGTGACCGGCCGCGCTTGGCGGACATGACCCTGACCGTCGACGGCTGGAGCGGAAAGCTCAAGCGCCGTCATCTGGCGGTCACCCCGCGCGGGCGGGCGCTGCGGATCGAGGTCGCCGGGCGTTCGTACCGTTACCAGGTCCTGGGCAGCAAGTACCGGCACGAGCTGCGGCGTGAGGGCGCCGTCCTCACCATGGCGCGGTCGAGCTGGCGGTACCCGGAGTGCATCTCGGGTTCCGGGCAGGGCCACTGCGACGGCCTGGACATCGGCCTCGCGATCCTGCTGGAGGGCGCCTACACCCGCAACCTCTCCTTCAGCGGCGCGCTCTACTCGTGGCCGGGGCGCTTCCTGAGCCGCCTGGATCTGCCGGACTTCTGATCCGAGGACCCGATCCGACCACCGCAAGGCCCCGCACCACCCCGAGGACCCGACGACCCCGAGGACCCGACCACCTCAAGGACCCGACGGCCCCAAGGACCCGACGACCCCGAGGACCCGACCACCCCAAGGACCCGCACCACCCCATGGACCCGCACCACCTCCGTACCCTCGTCACCGTCGCCCGGCTCCGCTCCTTCTCCGAGGCGGCCCGCGAGCTCGGCTACACCCAGTCCGCCGTCTCCCAGCACATCGCCGCCCTGGAGGGCGACCTCGGTCTGCCGCTCCTCCTCCGCAGGCCCGTCGTGCCCACCCCGGCGGGGGAGCGGCTGCTCGAACACGCCGGTTCGCTGCTGCTCCGGCTCGACGCCGCCCGCGCCGACCTCGCCCGGTTCGCCGCCGCGCCGCCCGAGACGCTGACCCTCGCGGCCTCCCCGCTCGCCCTGCACCCCCGTACCCTCGCCGCCCTGCCCGCCGTCGGCGTCACGCTGCGGACCCTGCCCCGCGACGAGGTGCCCGCCGCCGTCGCGACCGGAGCGGCCGACCTCGGCCTGGTGGACGGACTTGCCGCCCCCAGCGACCCGTTGCGGCTGCCCGACGTCGCCCCGCTCACGGCCACCCGGGTCGCCGAGGAGCCCCTCGCCGTCGTCCTGCCCGTCGGCCATCCGCTCGCCGGGCGCCCCGGCCTGCGCCTCGCCGACCTCGTCGACGCCCGCTGGCTCGACGCCCCCGACGCCGGCATCCCGCTCGACCGGCTCTGCTCCGCGCACGGCGGCCCCGCCGGCCAGGGCTTCCGTACCGCGCTGCGCCACGAGGGCACCGACAGCCGCCTCCTCGGAGCCCTGGCCGCCGCCGGGCACGGCCTCACCCTGCTGCCCGTCTCCCTCGCCGCCGCGGTCCCCAGAGCCGTCGCCGTACCCCTCACCTCCCCGCGCCTCGTCCACCGCGTCGAACTCCTCCACACCGGCACCGAACCAGGGGGCCCGGCCGCGGAGTTGGCCGGACAGCTCGTCGCCTGAGCGGAGACACCCCCTAGGCTGGTCCCACGGCGAGGGGCGACAGGGAAGGCGGGGCTGACGTGGGGTTGTTCCGACGAGGGCCACGGCGCGACGGTGACGACGCGCCCAGGGACCCCGAGTTCTCGTACTTCTCCGTCCGCGAGGCCGCCCTCTTCCGCAGCCGCGTCCGCGAGGCCTTCGCCGAACTCGGCCTCGAAGTCACCGTCTACGCCGACCTGGTGCGCGACGCCGACGGCCGTGCCTTCGGCCTCGGCAACCTCGCCGCCGTCTGCCACAACGACCGGCGCGGACCGCGCGTCTGGCCCGCGCTGATCCGCCGCCATGTGAGCCTCGTGCTGCGGACCATGGACGGCCCCTCGGCCCTCGACACCCTCCGGCCCGAGCAGATCCGCGCCCAGCTCTACCCCCGCGTCGTCAGCGGCGAGGGCATCGACCCCGGCACCTTCGGCTACGCGCGCAGCGTCGCGCCGGGGCTGTACGAGATTCTCGCCCTCGACCTCCCCGAGAGCGTCATGATGCTCACCGACGAGGCGCTCGAACCCCTCGGCGACCTCGACGACCTGCGCGACCGCGCGCTCGCCAATCTGCGCGGGCTGCCCGTCGAGGGACACGAGACGGTCCGGGACGCCGACGGCATGTGCTTCGAGGTCATCCTCGGCGACTCCTTCTACACCGCGAGCCGCGTCCTCGACCTGGACGCCGTCGTACGGCGCGTCACCGGGCGCCCGCTCGGCGAGTACGGGGCCCTGGTCGCCATGCCGTTCCGGCACCAGCTGGCCTTCCACCCGATCCGCGACACGACGATCGTGCCCGCGCTCGGCGCGATGGCCTCGTTCGCCGCCTCCGGTTACGAGGACACCCCGGGCGCCATCAGCCCGTACGTCTTCTGGTGGCGCGGCGGCACGCTCACCCAGCTCAGCGACCACGACGAGGACGGCGGCGAGCTGCGGATCGTCGTCGGCGAGGACTTCCACGACCTGCTCGAACGCCTCATCTCCCAGGGCCCCGGGCCCGGCCCCGACACCCGCTGACCGCACCCGCCCCGACCCGCCCCGACCGGTCGCGCCGCAGGGGCTCGACCGGCAGGATTGACCCCATGCCGAGTACGCCTGAGTCCGCTCCCGCGCCCTTCACCGCCGACGACTACCGCGCCCGGATGAACCGTGCCGCCGAGTCCGCCGCCGACGCCGGACTCGCCGGCGTCCTCGTCGCCCCCGGCCCCGACCTCGTCTACCTGACCGGCTACCAGCCGACCGCGATCACCGAACGGCTCACCGTCCTCGTCCTCGCCGCCGGCCAGGACCCGGTGCTCGTCGTGCCGACGCTGGAGGCCCCGGACGCCCAGAGGGCGCCCGGCGCCGCCGCGCTCACGCTGCGGGACTGGACCGACGGCAAGGACCCGTACGCCGTCACCTCGCCGCTCCTCGACGTGACCGGCCGGTTCGGCGTCAGCGACAACGCCTGGGCCATGCATCTGCTCGGCCTCCAGAAGCAGCTCCCCGACACGTCGTACGTCTCCCTCACCGAGGCGCTGCCGATGCTGCGGGCCGTCAAGGACGCCCACGAGCTGGAGCGGATCGCGGTGGCCGGCGCATCCGCCGACCGGGCGTACGGCGAGATCCTCAAGGTCGCCTTCGCGGGCCGTCGGGAGACCGAGGTGGCCGCCGATCTCGCCGCGCTGCTCATGCGGTTCGGCCACTCCCAGGTCGACTTCACCGTCGTCGGCTCAGGCCCCAACGGCGCCAACCCGCACCACGAGGCGGGCGAGCGGGTCATCGAGCGTGGGGACATGGTCGTCCTCGACTTCGGCGGCCTCAAACACGGGTACGGCTCCGACACCACCCGTACCGTCCACGTCGGCGAACCGACCGACGAGGAGCGGCGCGTCCACGACCTCGTACGGGAGGCGCAGCAGGCCGGCTTCGAGGCTGTACGGCCCGGCGCGGCCTGCCAGGACGTCGACCGGGCGGCCCGCAAGGTGATCACGGACGCGGGCTACGGCGAGTACTTCATCCACCGCACCGGCCACGGCATCGGCGTCACGACCCACGAGCCGCCGTACATGATCGAGGGCGAGGAGCTCCCGATCGTGCCGGGCATGTGCTTCTCCATCGAGCCGGGCGTCTATCTGCCGGGCCGCTTCGGGGTCCGCATCGAGGACATCGTGACGGCCACGGAGGACGGCGGCCCGGACGGTACCGGCGCCGGCCGCCGCTTCAACAACACCCCGCACGAGATGGCGATCGTCGAGTAGCCCGCAAGAAGCTCACCCGTCCGTCAGGACCACCGCGCACTCCGCCGGCAGCCGCAGCAGGCCGTCTGCGCCCGGGGCCTCGACCGGCTCCCAGGCCGCGAGGACCCGGTCGCGGCCGTTCGTGCCCAGCGGGATGGCCACCGGCTCCTTGCCCAGGTTGACCGCGATCCGCAGCACCCCGCGCCGGAACGCCAGCCAGCGGGCCTCCTCGTCGAAGGCGACCCGGACCGCCGCCAGGTCCGGGTCGGTGAGGTCCGGCAGGGTGCGGCGCAGCGCGATCAGCTCCCGGTGCCAGGCCGCAAGCCGGTTGTGCGGGGCGCGCTCGCGCTCCGTACGGTCCAGGACGGAACGGTCCCGGGTGGACGGGTCCTGCGGGTCCGGGATGTCCTCCTCCGCCCAGCCGTGCTCGGCGAACTCCCGGCGCCTGCCCCGCCGTACCGCCTCCGCGAGCTCCTCGTCCGTGTGGTCGGTGAAGTACATCCAGGGCGTGGTCGCCCCCCACTCCTCGCCCATGAACAGCATCGGCACCGAGGGCCCCGTCAGGACGAGCGTCGCCGCGCAGGCGAGCAGCCCGGGGGAGAGCGTCGCCGAGAGCCGGTCGCCGAGCGCCCGGTTGCCGATCTGGTCGTGCGTCTGGGCGTAGCCGAGGAAGCGGTGCGCGGGCGTACGGACCCGGTCCACCGGGCGCCCGTGGTGGCGGGCCCGGAAGCTCGAGTACGTACCGTCGTGGAAGAAGACATGGGTCAGGGTCTTGGCGAGCGCGGCCAGCGGGGCGCTCGCGAAGTCGGCGTAGTAGCCCTGGTCCTCGCCGGTCAGGGTCGTGTGCAGGGCGTGGTGGAAGTCGTCGTTCCACTGGGCGTGCAGGCCGAGGCCGCCCGAGACGCGCGGGGTCGTGGTGCGCGGGTCGGCGAGGTCCGACTCGGCGATCAGGAAGTGCTGGCGGCCCTGCTCCCGCGCCAGCTCGTCCACCGCCTCGCTCAGCTCCTCCAGGAACGTCAGCGCCCGGTTGTCCACCAGGGCGTGCACGGCGTCCAGCCGGAGCCCGTCGATCCGGTAGTCCTGGAGCCAGGCGAGCGCGCTGTCCCGCAGATACCGGCGGACCTCGTCCGAGCCTGGCGCGTCCAGGTTCACCGCGGCGCCCCACGGCGTGTGGTGGGTGTCGGTGAAGTACGGGCCGTAGGACGGCAGGTGGTTGCCCGACGGGCCCAGGTGGTTGTGGACGACGTCCAGGACCACGCCCATCCCGAGCCCGTGGGCCGTGTCGACGAAGCGCTTGAGCGCCGTCGGGCCGCCGTACGGCTCGTGGACCGCCCACGGCGCCACGCCGTCGTATCCCCAGCCGCGGGTGCCCGGGAACGGGCAGAGCGGCATCAGCTCCACATGGGTGATGCCGAGCCCCGCCAGCTCGCCGAGCCGCTCCGCCGCCGCGTCCAGGGTCCCGTCCGGGGTGAAGGTCCCGACGTGCAGCTCGTACAGGACGGCGGCGCGCAGCCGCAGCCGCGGGGCCTCGTTGAACCAGACGTACGCGGAGTGGTCGACGACCGCGCTCAGCCCGTCGGGGCCGTCCGGCTGGCGGCGGGACCGGGGGTCGGGCAGGACGGGGCCGCCGTCCAGGGAGTAGCCGTACCGGTCGCCGTCCTCGGCCGGTACGACGCCGGACCACCAGCCGGCCCGCTCGGCGTCCCGCTCCAGCGGATGCCCGGTGCCGTCGAGCTCCAGCGTCACCCGGTCACGGGCCTGCGGGGCCCACACCTCGAACAGCACCGGCCGATCCCCTCGTCGATGGTCCTCGCGCACAGCCGTTCCGCCAGGAACGACGGCTGCTTCCGCCAGGAACTGCGGCTACGGCGACCATCCTGGCAGTCAGGACCCGGCCGCGCCCGGCGTGTCCCACACGAAGTCGATCGCCCGCTGGAAGGTCGCGTAACCCGTCCGGGCGAAGGCCCTGGCCATCGGGACGTTGCCCAGGTCGGTCGCCGCCCGGATGCGGGGCACGTTCTCTCCGGCGAGGACGCGGGTGCCCTCGGCGAGGATGTCGTCGATGTAGCCCTGGCCCCGGTGGGCGGGGAGCACACCGATGTAGGCGATCGTGTGGTTGTAGTTGTTGCGCGCGGGCACGACGAAGCCGACCGGCTCGCCGGTCTCCGGCAGCTCGGCGACCCGCCACCACGCCCGGGGCGAGGCGTACTGCGCGAACTCCTCGTCGTAGTGCTGCTCCGCCGCCTCGCGGGGCGTAAGACCGGACGCCAGATCGGCCTGCCCGTGCGCGTCGAGGGTGCCTTCCAGGACCGGGGCCATCAGCGCGACCAGGTCCTCGCGGTCGCGCACCGGCCGGAAGTCGAGGCGGCCCGTCGCCTCCGGTACGGGGGTGCCGGGGAGCCACTCCAGGCGCAGCCGTTCGACCAGCGGGCGCGCGCCCGAGGCCTCCAGGACGCGGAAGAGCGTCTCCAGTTCGGCCCGCGTTCCCGGCACTTCGCGCCAGTCCGCCGGCAGGAACCGGTTGAACTCGGGGCGGGCCGTGCCCGCCGGTACGACCGCGGCGGTCGCCGTCTCCAGGAGGCGGAGGCCGATCTCGGCGCGCTCCTCCTCGGGCAGTTCGGGGTCGAGGTCGAAGAAGTCGAGGGCGAGCGGCTCGCCGCCCGCCTTCTTGGTCCACCAGGAGATCCTGGCGAGGACCCGGTCGCCGCGCAGGGCGACCCACATCCAGGCCGGCACGCGGCGGCCGGTGGCGAGGTCGTCCTCGAGTTCGTGGTCGAGGACGTAGCTGAGCCGTTGGAACAGCTCCAGCTCCTCCGGTCCGGCGAGCGGGCGGAGTATCACGCCGTCGGGCGTGGCGGTCGAGGACGCGGTCACGTCATATCCCCCAGGGAGTCGAGTCCGCAGAAGCTATCAGCGATCTTGACGCGGCCGGTACGGGCTTAAGGGGCGATGCGGCCGCCCCGAACCGCCGACGGGGCCGCCCCGGAACCGCCGACGGGGTGCCGGCGGGGCCGCCTTTCCGCCCCCTTCGCACCCGTTCTGGACACCTCGGGCCCCTCGGACGGACAATCACCGTGTGACCACCCCTTTCGAGTTCTCCACGCACCCCGCTCGGCTCTCCGACGCCGAGCGGGACCGCGCGCTGGAGCTCCTCCGTGAGGGTGCCGCGCAGGGCAGGCTCTCGCACGACACCTTCCTGTTCCGGATGGAGCGGGCGCTCGCCGCCCGGCAGCCGGACGAACTCGCCCTCCTCACCGCCGACCTGCGCACCGAGTCCGGCTGGACGCGCCGCCTGGTCGGGGCGGTGGAGAAGGTGTCCGCGTTCACGGCGAAGCTCGGCCGCGCCTGGCACACCGAGCGGTTGCCGAAGCTGCTGATGCCGGAGCCGGGGCCGCACCCGCTGCGGATCGGCCGCGACCCGGTGAACGGGCTGCGGCTCAGCCACGAGACGGTCTCCCGGCTGCACGCCGAACTCTCCCTCCAGGGCGGGCTCTGGGTCCTGCGCGACCTCGGCTCGACCAACGGCACGACGGTCAACGGCCGCCGGGTCACGGGCGCGGTGGCGGTCCGAGTGGGGGACGCGGTCGGCTTCGGACAGATGACGTTCAGGCTGTCGGTGCGCTGAGCGACTCTGGGAGGCGGGCGCTCACCGTGACAACTCCCCGGGAAAATCGGGGACTTCCCCTAAGGGTGGGGGTAACCCCCCTTTCCGTACGCGGGAGTCCACCAGTGACCGCGTACCGCCTCCGCCGGGAGGCTTCTCTCCATGAGAAGCACAGAAGTCCCGGTCACGGTCCGAACGGCGCAGTGGTGTGCGACCCACCCGTGGAAGGCGATCGCGGGCTGGGTGCTGCTGCTCGCCCTCTGCGTCGGCGCGGGGGCGGCCGTCGGCACGCACAAGGGGACCTTCGCCGACTTCTGGATCGGTGAGGCGGGACGGGCCGAGGCGATGGCCTCCGGGAGCGGCCTGACGCCTCCGCCGGTGGAGCAGGTGCTGATCGAGGGGAAGACCAAGGCGGGTGCCACGACCGCCGCGGAGGAGATCCGGCGGCGGATGGCGGCGCTGCCCTCCGTCGAGGCGGTCGGCGCACCCGTCGCCTCCGCCGGGCGCCCGGAGACGGTGCGGGTCGCGGTCACGCTGCGCGGGGACCGGGAGACGGCGAAGAAGGACGTCGGGACGCTCCTCGCCGAGACGGCCGCCGTCCAGCGGGCGCACCCCGAGCTGACGATCGAACAGACCGGCAGCGCCTCCGTCTCCGTCGCGGTCAACGACAAGCAGGGGCAGGAACTTCAGCGGACCGAGATGATCAGCCTCCCGGTCACCTTCCTCATCCTCCTGGTGGTCTTCGGCGCGGTGCTCGCCGCCGGAATCCCCGTGCTCCTCGCCCTGTTCGCCTTCGTCGGCGCGGTCGGCCTGTACGGAGTGGCCTCCTGGGTCTTTCCCGACGCGGGCGGCGCGGCGCTCAGCGTCATCTTCATGATGGGCATGGCGGTCGGCGTCGACTACTCGCTCTTCTACCTCAAGCGGGCCCGCGAGGAACGCGAGCGGTCCGGCGGCACGATCTCGCACGCCCGCGCCGTCGAACTGGCCGCCGCGACCTCGGGCCGCGCGGTCGTCGACTCCGGGCTCGCCGTCGCCCTCTCCCTCGCCGGCCTGTACCTCGTCGGGGACGTGATCTTCTCGTCGATCGCCACGGGCGCGATCCTGGTCACGCTGGTCGCGGTCGGCGGCTCGCTGACCGTCCTGCCCGCCCTGCTCGCGACGTTGGGCCACCGCATGGACGGCGGCCGGCGCGACCCCCACCCGCGCCCCCCCGCACCCCGCGGGGGGGAGCGGCCGGGGGGGGGCGCGCGGCAGGGGCCCCGA